>JAQXJU010000016.1 GCA_029009115.1 Bacteroidales bacterium
CGTAACAGGAGCAAGTAAATTGGAGCTTACATTATGTCCAGGATGGTCTTTTTATATCATCAATAATACGGAGTCACAATGGGGACAAAATTAATCCTTCAGCGGCTGGCGAGTGCCAGCCGCTTTACTATTTCCGGGCTCCCGTATCATGTAGGGGTAGTAACACACATTAGTTAACATAATATAAATTGTGTATCATAAACGATTTTAGGAAGGGGAGTACATCGTAGAGTGTTTTGTTTCTATATTTGTGTCCATTGATTTTCGAATCAGTGGTTATTTCGGGCTGATTCCGTAGTGGATCAGCCCGTTTGTGTTTTAACGGTAAGTGTATGAGTGCTATTGCAAACGACAATTTTGAGAGGCTTCCCAAGAACTATCTATTTGCAGAAATCGGACGTCGGACCGAAGCCCGCCGACTTCGTCACCCTGGCGAAGCGATAATAAAGCTCGGAGTCGGAGACGTCACACGACCTCTGGCCCCGGTCATAATCGAAGCTATGCACAAGGCAGTTGACGAACTTGCATCCAAGGAGACTTTCAAGGGATATGGTCCGGAACACGGATATATGTTTCTGCGCGAAGCCATTGCCGCCAACGACTATAAAGGATTGGGAATCAGACCCACGGACATCTTCGTCAGCGAAGGAGCAATATGCGACGGAGGCAACGTATCGGACATCTTCGGGAAGGATGCCACAGCAGGCATCACCACCCCGGTTTACCCGGTTTATCTTGAGGCTAACATAATGGCTGGCAGGCAGATACGCTTTATTCCCTGTAATGCTTCCAATGACTATACCGGCGATATTCCAAGCGAGGCAATCGACATTATCTACCTTTGCTACCCCAACAATCCAACCGGGGCTGCCATAAGCAGGTCCAGGCTCAAGGAATGGGTCGATTATGCCCTGAAGAACGGCAGCATCATAGTATATGACGGAGCCTACGAAGCTTTCATCCGCGAGAGCGAACTCCCCCGCTCCATATACGAAATTGAGGGTGCTAAGTACTGTGCAATCGAGTTGAGAAGTTTCTCGAAGACAGCCGGATTTACCGGTGTAAGATGTGCATATTCAGTTGTCCCTGAGGAACTTGGAAAATTTCACTCAATGTGGGCAAAACGCCAGGAATGCCGTTTCAACGGAGTTTCTTACATCACCCAGAGGGGTGCTGAGGCCGTTTACACTCCCGAAGGCCGCAGGCAGACCCGCGAAGCCATCGACTATTACGCCGGCAATGCAGCCATTATACGCGAACCCCTTGTAGAACTTGGCCTGGAGCCGGTCGGAGGAGTCAATTCACCCTACATTTGGGCCAGGACTCCCGGCTCAATGAAATCCTGGGACTTCTTCGACCTCTGCCTAGAAAAAGCAGGAGTCGTGATTACTCCCGGCGTGGGATTCGGCGAGAGCGGCGAAGGTTATTTTCGCATCAGTTCCTTCGGCGAAAGAGAGGATACGGCAAAGGCAATGCAACTCCTTAAGAGTCTAATCTATTCACTATGAATACAAAATACATCTTTATCACAGGTGGCGTGGTATCTTCCCTCGGGAAAGGTATCATAGCCGCATCTCTTGCAAAACTGCTCCAGGCAAGAGGGCTGAAAGTCACAATCCAGAAGTTCGACCCCTATTTGAACATCGACCCCGGTACCCTTAACCCTTACGAGCACGGAGAGTGCTATGTGACCGAAGACGGAGCCGAGACCGACCTTGACCTCGGTCACTACGAGCGCTTTCTGGGGGTTCACACTTCCAAGGCCAATAATGTGACTACAGGCAAGATATACAACACGGTAATCACAAAGGAGCGCGAAGGGGCCTACCTCGGAAAGACAGTACAGATTGTACCTCACATCACCGACGAAATCAAGCGCAGGATGCTTCTTCTCGGAAACTCCGGCAAATACGAGGTCATACTGACCGAAATCGGAGGAACCGTCGGAGATATGGAATCGCAGCCCTTTGTCGAAGCCGTCAGGCAGCTGCAGTGGGAACTTCCCGAGGAAGACTGTATGTCCATCCATCTTACCCTTGTCCCCTACCTAAAAGCCGCCAAGGAACTCAAGACAAAGCCCACCCAGCACTCGGTGCAGATGCTCCAGCAGTGCGGAGTGCAGCCCGATGTAATAATCTGCCGCACAGAGCATGAGCTAAGCGGCGATGTACGCAGAAAGATTGCCCTGTTCTGCAACGTCCAGCCCGGGCACGTAATACAGAGCATAGATGCATGGAGCATCTACCAGGTACCCCTGAATATGCACGAAGAGCATCTCGATGAGCTCGTTGTGCGCAAACTGCACATTGACAACTACAACCGTCCCGAACTCGGGAACTGGTGCCGCTTCCTCGACAGGCTCAAATCGCCCGAGAAGGAAGTGGATATTGCCCTCGTGGGCAAGTATGTGGCCCTTCAGGATGCCTATAAGTCGATTCTCGAAGCCTTCATCCACGCCGGTGCCGCCTGCAACTGCCGCGTAAACATCCACTCCATACTCAGCGAGGACATCACCGAGGATAATGCCCCCGAGATTCTGAAAGGAATGAAGGGAATACTGGTGGCACCAGGATTTGGAGAAAGAGGTCTCGAAGGCAAGGTCCATGCAATCAAATACGCCCGAGTGGCAGGCATACCCTTCCTGGGAATATGCCTTGGAATGCAGATGGCCGTGGTCGAGTTTGCCCGCGACGTTCTGGGATACAAAGATGCAGCCTCTGCAGAGGTCAATCCAATGTCCCCCCATCCGGTCATCGACCTTATGGAAGACCAGAAATCAACCACAATCAAGGGAGGAACGATGCGCCTTGGTGCCTACGATTGCCAGATTGAGAAAGGCAGCCTCGCCTATAATATATATGGTAGCGAGTTTATCTCCGAAAGGCACCGCCACCGCTATGAGTTCAATGCGAGCTATGCCGAGGAGTTTGAGAAAGCCGGACTAAAAGCCTCTGGACACAATCCTCAGACCGGACTCACGGAAATTGTAGAGCTCCCTTCGCATCCTTTCTTCATCGGAGTACAGTTCCACCCCGAATACAAGAGCACGCCCGAGAACCCTCATCCTCTGTTCATAGCCTTGGTTAAAGCTGCTCTGAATGCCTGATTGAAGCGACAGGGTTGCCGTATATGTGAAGGAAAATGTCACGAAGGGCATCCCTGTCGAGCTTTCTCTCAAGTTTGCTGAGTTTGTGCTCGGTATAACGGACGAAGGCTTTGAGGTCGTCGTCGGTATAGTGGTCGGAATACTCCGAGCATCCGTTCATCAGGTCGTAAGCCATATAGTTGGTTTTCCAGAGTTTATATCCGCTGCGGATTCTCTCATCGAGGATATGGCGTATTGCCTGGTAGCGGTCGTTCCCCTTCCAGGAGGCCGCCTCAAGTATTTCGTCCTCAGTCAAGGGCTTGCCTATCGAAAGATGAATATGACCCTTGTTCTGGCGTATGCCTGTAAGAATGCTGTGAAGGTCTTCCTTGGGTTTCTTCTCGTACTTGCCGTCACGCTGCTTCAGATACAGTTCACGGGCTTTCCGGGCATCGCAGGGCTCGTACTCATACGATATACTCATAGGCACTATGTTAAGCTCCTTGAAGCCGTCGAGGAAACTGCCCTCGGAAGACATATCGAACATCTTCAGGAGCCCCTGTTCTGTGGTATCCAGTCCGTTCTTGGTACGCCCTTCGCGCTGAGCGATCCACACAGAACTCCTTCCGGAGGTAATTGACTGGCGTATATAGCGGCTGAGCAGTTTCGAAGACAGGTACATCTCACGGGCTGAGATTCCGCGGATTACCTTAATCATTTTGTTGCATCTGAGCAAATCCTCCACAAGAGGTCCGGAGAGAAGGTTGCTTCCGACGCATATCTCGGTCATCGGAAGACCTTCGCGATAGAGAGTCCACTGGGTCAGGGCCGGATCGAGAATGATGTCACGATGGTTCGAAACGGCCAGAAACTTACCCTGAATGTCCCTGAGATTCTCAAAACCGTCGAAACTGAAGCCGTCTGAAGTCTTGTCAACGATAGCCTGAACCACCTCGGACATTACCACGTGCTGGAATTCGTCTATTGTAGATACACTCGAGATCTTGTTCTTCAGATAGTTGAGAGGCTGCGTAGGATACAGGTATTTGGATATGATGGGGATAGCCGGATGACGTGAAATCCTTGCAAATGCCTTTGCGGCCTCTTCATCTGAATACGGGCAGATGCTTTCGAATTCTGATTGCTCCATAATTACTTGATAATTATTCCATTATTGTCCATCGGCAGCTTTGGTTTGAGCTGAATCAGGCCTGAACAGCAGTGAACTGTCGCCATAACTCAAGAAACGGTAACCATTGCTGAGGGCATGGTCATAAATAGTCCTCCAGTCGCCGCCCACAAAGGCGGAAACCAGCAGAATGAGAGTGCTTTCGCTCTGGTGGAAGTTGGTGACAAGCGCATCCACGATACGAAAAGTGAATCCAGGCACGATAATTATCCTGGTGCCGAGGCTGAGACTGTCGAGGGATTCTCTGTCTAGATAGGCTATCAGGGCATCAAGAGCCTCAGCAGTCGAATATTGATATTCCCTCTCATAAGGGGACCATTGGGCTATATCCTCAGGAACTCCTTTTTCGATGCAACTTACTCCGGCATAATAGAGAGATTCAAGAGTACGGACAGATGTAGTACCTACTGCGACGACAGGTCTTGAGTTCAAAGATGAATTCTTGAGCTTTTCAAGCAAGGCTCTGGTAACTATGAACGGCTCTCTGTGCATAGGATGTTCGCGAACATCTGATGTCTTGACAGGCAAGAAGGTACCGGCACCTACGTGAAGGCATACTTCAGCTCGCTCTATCCCCTTTGAATCGATTTCAGAGAGAACCCGGTCTGTAAAGTGCAATCCGGCTGTGGGAGCTGCAACCGACCCGCGGATGCGGGCATAGAGAGTCTGATACCGTTCAATATCAAGAGCCTCGGTATCGCGGCCAAGATAGGGAGGAATGGGTATGTTGCCACATAACTCCAGAACTCGCGAAAAAGGAATGCCGGAGTCCCAACGGAAACGTACTGTTCCTGTCCGGGAATCACGTGAGAGAAGTTCGGCAGTAAGGCTTAGCTCCGGCAGATTAAGATCAAGAATACCGTCCTTCCAGCGCTTTGCGTTACCAATTACACATTTCCAAGTGCATTCAGAGCAGGATGAAAAGGACAGATTATAATCTGCAGGCTCTACAGGCTCAAGGCAGAATACTTCAATATGCGCACCGGTTTTGCGCCTGAAATGAAGTCTGGCAGGTACGACTCGGGTATCGTTGAAGACCATCAGGGCAGACTTGGGAAGAAGTCCGGGAATATCTGAAAATGTATAATCGCTAACTGCACCGTCTTGATAGACAAGTAGTTTTGAAGAATCCCTTTCAGGAAGAGGATATTTTGCTATTCTCTCATCTGTAAGTGGATAGGAATAATCCTCGATATGAAGGTCAGGAATCATATACTATAGCCATTCACTAACGCAAATACAAATTTACACAATCTTCACATCTAATCAAAGCAAAATTTCTGACGTCACGCTCCTGATTACACCTGTAAAACAAGCCCCAAGAAATGTATAAGTATATGAATTTTCAACACCATATCGGCGACGATTCACAAAAGTACACTTTGCAAACAAGTAAAGTAGATAAGAATAAGTTATGCGAAAACTATAAAATTTGCTATCACTTATATTTCAATAGTTTGCAGACTATTACCTATATGAACGGGTGAACTATTTGATGCTCCGCAGCATTATGCATAGCCTCAAAACATAGTCAGCAAAGAATTTATTACTATACATTATTTTATATATCTGTGGTTTATTGGTTTTATCTAAATTAATCGTACATATTGTTAATCAATATCCCCTACTCCCCTTCCGCCTGTTACAAATCTAAAAGGCCGATTCCTGCGTTTGTTTTTATGAAAAGATGTGGCTATATTTGTTAATCGCATTAGAAATCAAGGTTACAAAATGAATCAGCGTCTTCTACAGTTTCTCAAGGCAGAAAATGTCACACAATCGCAGTTTGCAGACAATATTGGAGTGGCCCGAGCAAGCGTGTCGCACATACTTGCAGGCAGGAACAAACCGGGATTTGATTTTCTTGAGAATATGGCCCTGCACTACCCCAACCTGAACATCAGTTGGCTGATTACAGGCAAGGGAAGAATGTATTCAAACCAAGTCAATGAACCCCAGCCGGAAGCCGAAGGCCTGCTTTTCCAAAGTGATGATACAGATAAGCCCGTGCAAAAACCTGTAAATAAACGCAATATCTCTAAAATACTCGTTTTCTACGACGATAATTCCTTTGAAGAATACCACCAGTAGGTTATAATTCTCTCTGAGAATGATTAATTTTGCATTCGCTTGACGAGAGAACAGAAATGAAAACTAAATCGACAAAATCATTCCTGCGACTTCACGGACTGCTGGGACGCCTGCCTATGGTCAGCAGTCTGCACAGGTTCGTCACAGACAGGCACAGTTCAGTGATTCCAGACCGTGAACTCTTCGGACTTGTTTTCAAGACCCCCGTGGGTCTCGGAGCAGACATTGACAGGAACGGTGAATTCATAGATGTCCTTGCAGATTTCGGATTCGGACATATCTGCATAGGCCCACTTACTTCTGAAGCTCAGGAAGACGATGCCGAGATTCCCAACAAAGGAATCAGATATGCGATACGCAGGGTAGCATCTCTCCCCTTCTCCGGCATACTTGCAATCGACCTCTGCTGCAACAGAGGAAGCAACACTGAGAGCTTGATAGTCAAGGACTTCAATACTGCTTTCTCGCTCTCTTATGACTTTGCTGATTTTTTCATTCTCGACTTCAGACCTTCCTGGATACGCAGCAAGACCGATCCGACCCTGATAGCGAACATCTTCGACACCATCCTTGAAACAAGACTGAGTTACGACAGCTACAAGCCTGTTCTCCTGAGGCTTCCCCCGGCTCTTCCCTACCAGATTCTAGACGAGATTGTCTCATACCTGAGACTGAACGGAGTTGACGGTCTGGTCCTTTCTGACCGCGATGCAATTTCGCACGTGCGCGCAATCACAAAGGGAGACTTCCCTACTATTGCTGCTGATTTGCTGAACGACAGCAGTGAGGCCGCAAAGCTGATCAGCGATGGGGCCGACCTGATTGAAATCAGCTCGGCATTTGTAAACTCAGGCGGAAGGTTCCTGAACTCGATATACCGCAATCTCGAGCAGAAAGCCCAGGATAATAATTTAAATCAATGATTAAAGCATCTGTATGCACAATAGGCGATGAGATTCTGATTGGTCAGATAATCGATACCAACACAGCACTAATCTCATCAAAGCTCAACGAAGCCGGAATCAGGATATCCCGCAAGGTTTCGATTGGCGATGATCCCGCCACAATCAAGTCTTTCCTCAAGGAAGAACTTGAGAACAACGATATTGTGATTACCACAGGAGGCCTTGGACCGACCGGCGACGATCTTACCAAGCAAAGCCTGTTTGAACTGACGGGAGCCACTGCCTGGCTATGCTCCGAAGAACAGGCCGCAGTAAATCGCGAAATCCTGCATTCGCGTGGGCTTGATACCCTGATGACTAATACCGCCCAGGCTATGTATCCCGATTCGGGGGAGGTGATTGTGAACAGGGTCGGGACTGCTCCAATACTGGTATTCAGACTCAAGTCAGAACTCTTCCCGAACAAGCCGACTCTCTACGCAATGCCCGGAGTTCCCCACGAAACTGCAACAGCTCTGACAGATGTGCTTGATGACATAAAGCATCACTTTAACCTACCGTCGATATGTCACAAAAGCATAATGACATATGGAATGGCTGAATCGGCCCTGGAACAGAGAATCAACCCTTGGGTCAAGACTCTCGATGAAGATATGCACCTTGCTTATCTTCCGAATACCCTTACAGGAGTCAAACTCAGGCTCTCTATCTATGGTGCTGCAGACCGCAACGAAGCCCTGTCGAGGATAGAGACCCGTTTCGCTGAACTCCACTCACTGCTTGGCAATATCATATATTCCGACGGCGAAAGCAACCTTGAGTCCGTGGTCGGCAAACTGCTCGCAAAACGTGGCGAAACACTCAGCATAGCAGAGTCGTGCACTGGAGGAGAGATTTCGCACCTAATCACTACTGTTGCCGGCTCATCTGCATACTATCTTGGGAGTGTAACTTCATACGCAATTCCCGTAAAGGAAAAACTGCTCTCGGTTAAGGACGACACCATACTCCGCAACGGAGTCGTCAGTTCAGCCGTAGCTGTGGAAATGGCCGAAGGGGTGCGCAATCTTACTGGCAGCACATACTCTCTTGCCACTACAGGCTGGGCTGATTCGTACGGCGACGAGCACGAACCCGCGGGTACGGTATGGATTGCCGTAAGCGGTCCTGCCGGTAGCGTAAGCAGGAGAGCTGTTTACCACAATGACCGGAAAAGGAACATCGAAAGGTTCGCTGCAACGGCTCTGAATATGCTCAGATTATACATTTTGGGGGATATTTAGGGGATAACAAAAATGTTATACGCTCAAACAATTTTGTTATATCGCCTATATATCAAGGATAAAGCCTAAGATTCAAGCTGAACGAACAATTCTTCCCATTCCCCCGACCATGCATCAAGATCCCGCTTCAATTCGAGGTAAGAACGGGTCAACTCCATAATATCGACGTCGTCATCAGGGGCCGAAAGTACCTTTTCTATCTCGGACATCTTCTTCTCAGCCCTGCCGATCTCGGCTTCGAGCCATTCAACTCTCTGCCTTGTCTTGCGGTCGGCTCGTGACTTTTCTTTCGAAGAATTCCGGCTTTCTACCGAAGCCTTGACTTGGGTGGGAGCGGCTGTGGTTTTTTCGATTTTTTCGAGTTCCTGCAGTGTGTCAAGTTTTCTGGCCTCGAGGAACTCGGATACGCTTCCGAGGAATTCTTTTACCCTTCCGTCGCGGAATTCATAAATCTTGTCAACAAGCCCGTCAAGGAAGTCGCGGTCGTGAGATACTACGACCAGGGTTCCGTCATAAGCCTTGAGCGCCTGTTTGAGGATATCCTTGGACTTTATGTCCATATGGTTCGTTGGCTCGTCGAGGGCGAGCAGGTTATAATTGCGGAGCATAAGCTTCGCCATTCCCAGGCGGGCACGCTCTCCCCCGCTTAGCACCGAAACTCTTTTGTCTATATCCTCGCCACGGAAGAGGAACTGGGCCAGAAGTTCGCGAAGCTTGCTCCGGATATCTCCTACGGCAATTCTGTCGAGGGTCTCCCAGACAGTATCCTTGCCGTCAAGGATATCCTCCTGATTCTGGGCGAAATAACCGAGGCTAACGTTGAAACCGGGCTTGGACTCACCGGAGACAGGCTCCAACTCCCCTGCTATCACACGCATCATCGTGGTCTTTCCCTCGCCGTTGCGTCCTACGAAAGCAACCTTCTCGCCGCGGCGTATCTCTATGTCGGCGTCAGAGAACACAATCTTGCCGGGATATCCGACAGTCAGCGAGCTGCCCTTGTAAACCACATCTCCGCACCGTGGTGCAGGAGGAAACTTGACGGTAAGGCTTACGTTGTCGGTTTCGTCTATCTCTATCCTGTCGAGTTTTTCCAAGGCCTTTATCCTGGACTGAACCTGATTCGACTTTGTGGGTTTGTATCGGAATGCTCTGATGAAGTCCTCGGTCTTCTCTATCATCCTCTGCTGATTCTCGTATGCAGCTGTCTGCTGCTGAAGCCTTTCGGCCCTGAGTTCAAGATACTTGCTATAAGGGACTTTGTAGTCATGAATATGTCCGAGCATTATCTCGACCGTCCTGTTGGTGACATTGTCAAGGAAACGCCTGTCGTGCGAGACCAGCATCAGAGCACCCTTTCTGGACTTCAGATAATCTTCGAGCCAGCCTATGGATTCTATGTCCAGATGATTGGTAGGTTCGTCAAGGAGGAGTATGTCTGGGTCAGAGAGAAGAATCTTGGCAAGTTCGATGCGCATATTCCAGCCCTGGCTGAATGTCTCGGTCTTTCGGCCCAGCTCTTCTTCCTTGAAGCCGAGCCCGAGCAGGGCCCTTCTCGCCCGAACTTCCGGCGGACGTCCGCTGCTGACAGAAAGGCGGTCATTCAGGTCACTCAAGCGGGAAATCAGATCGAGGTATTCAGCAGACTCATAATCAGTACGTAAGGCAAGTTCTTCGGAAATCTTTTCCACTTCTTTTTCAAGTGTGGAAATATGGTCGAATGCCGTCATCGCTTCCTCTAGAACTGTGCGCCCCTTGTGGTGCTGCATTATCTGCGGAAGATAGCCTATGCTCAGGGTAGCAGGCATATCAATATGCCCCGACGACGGATGCATCTCGGAGCATATCAATTTCATCAGGGTGGACTTGCCGGCACCATTCTTCCCAACCAGTCCTATGCGGTCGTTCTCACTGATGTGGAAGTTGATTCTGTCGAGCAGTGTATAACTGCCGAAGTTAACCGTAACGTCCCCTATCGATATCATTTCTTGAGTTCTGCGAGTGAAGCTTCGAATGTGGCAATCCTCGAAAGGGCATCAGCTTCTTTCTTGCGTTCGTTCTCAATGACCTTTTCAGGTGCGTGCGACACGAAATTCTCGTTGGAAAGTTTGGCCCTGACTCCTGCAAGGAACTTGCGCTGATAAGCCAGGTCTGCTTCGAGCTTTGCAATCTCCTCCGCAATGTCAACCTTATCCGAGAGAGGCACGAAGAACTTGAGGGTTCCGACCACAAACTGAGCGCCGGCACCGCCTGCGGCACCTGTGCTCACACCGGAAAGGTTAGCGGCTTTCTTCAGTATAGGAAGCAGTTCATCTGAGAGCTGGCCATCGATAACGAGCTGCAGCTCTTCCCTGGGTGCTATCCCCTTCTGATTGCGGATGTTGCGAATGCTGGCTATAGCCTCACGCACGAGATTGAAATCATCAAGGAACTTGCGGTCATAGACTCCTGCCTTAGGTGTCCTCTGGAACATAATGGTCTCGGAAGGATTCCTGTCGCCTGTAGCGTGCCAGAGTTCCTCGGTGATGAAAGGCATCACAGGATGTATCAGAGCAAGAAGTTTCTCGAAGAAACTGACGGTCGAAGCGTATGTCGAAGCATCGATAGAGGCTCCGTATGCAGGCTTGACAATCTCGAGATACCACGAGCAGTAGTCGTCCCAGAACAGCTTGTAAATGGTCATCAGGGCATCGGAGATGCGGAACTTGGAGTAATGGTCCTCGATGATTTCTATTGCAGATGAAAGCAGATTGTCGAACCATTTCACAGCAACGCGGCAGTTCTCGCTCTGCGCAGCATTCTCATCGACGCTCCAGCCTGATACCAGCCTCCAAGAGTTCCAGATTTTTGCGCAGAAATTGCGTCCCTGCTCAATCTGAGACTCGTCGTAGAGTATGTCGTTGCCGGCTGAAGAGCAGAGAAGCATTCCGAGCCTGACAGAATCGGCTCCGTAACGGGCAATGAGTTCGAGGGGGTCGGGGCTGTTTCCGAGGGTCTTGCTCATCTTGCGGCCCAGTTTGTCGCGGACTATTCCGGTAAAATACACGTTCCTGAAGGGGACGTCTCCCATAAACTCGTCACCAGCCATAATCATACGGGCTACCCAGAAGAAGATGATGTCCGGAGCAGTCACGAGGTCGTTGGTCGGATAGTAATAGCTCAGGTCCTTGTTGGGCTCGTGTTCGGGATGTCCAGGCCTCTTGGGGTCGAATACCGAAATAGGCCACAGCCAACTGGAGAACCAGGTGTCGAGAACGTCTTCGTCCTGGCGCAGGTCTTCGGCGTTGAGGCTGGGATTGAGTTTGCGGGCAGCTTGAAGTGCAGCTTCAGCTGTTTCCTCCACAACAACCTGTCCATCAGGAAGATAATATGCAGGAATGCGCTGCCCCCACCATAGCTGACGAGATATGCACCAGTCGCGGGCGTTTTCCATCCAGTGTCGGTAGGTGTTGCGGTACTTGTCCGGGATGAACTTAATCCGCCCCGATTCGACACTCTCGAGAGCCGCCGAGGCAAGTTCGGGCATCTTGAGGAACCACTGAGCGCTGAGTTTGGGCTCAATAACTGCATCGGTACGCTCCGAATATCCTACAGGAGAGGTGTACTCTTCTATCTTCACGAGGTTTCCGGACTCCTCGAGCATTGAGGCAATTTTCTTGCGGGCGACAAACCTGTCTTCGCCGACAAGGATTACGGCTTTTTCATTGAGGCGGCCGTGGTCGTCTATGATTTCGGTAACAGGCAGATTGTGCCTGAGTCCTATTTCATAGTCGTGAGCATCGTGGGCAGGGGTAACCTTCAGGCATCCTGTTCCGAAGTCCATCTCGACATAATCGTCTTCGATAACGGGGATTTCCCTGTTTATCAGAGGGATAAGAACCTTTTTGCCACGCAGATGGTGATACCTCTCATCAGCGGGATTGACGCAGATAGCGGCATCTGCCATAATGGTCTCGGGGCGGGTGGTGGCAATCACAAGGTATTGGTCGGTCGCATTGCCCTTGCCGTCGGAGATAAAGTATTTCAGATGATAGAAATGGCTCTTTGTATCGCGGTGGATTACCTCGTCGTCAGAAACCGCAGTGAGTGCAACGGGATCCCAGTTGACCATACGCACACCACGGTATATCCAACCCTTCTTGTAGAAATAGACGAAGGTGCTGATTACGGCTTCGGTAAGTTCAGGCTCCATAGTAAAACGAGTCCTGTCCCAGTCGCAGGAGGCACCGAGTTTGCGAAGCTGCTGCAGAATTATTCCACCGTGCTCCTCCTTCCATTCCCAGGCATATTTGAGGAATTCATCACGGGTAATCTGGTCTTTGGATATTCCCTTTTCCTTGAGGCGGGCTACCACCTTGCTTTCGGTTGCAATGGATGCGTGGTCGGTCCCAGGCACCCAGCAGGCATTCTTGCCGTCCATACGGGCCTTGCGTACAAGCACGTCGTTGATAGTGTTGTTGAGCACGTGCCCCATATGAAGAATACCGGTAACATTCGGGGGTGGAATAACTACGGTATATGGCTCTCTGGAGTCAGGTTCTGAATGAAAAAATCCTTTTTCAAGCCAATAGGCGTACCATTTGTCCTCTACCTCGGAGGGATTGTATTTAGTTGCTAGTTCCATAATATATGCAAATCCTACAAATATAGGCATTTTTATGTAAATTTGCGGTATGGATTTTTCTAAGATAAAAGCAGTCGCCCTGGATGTGGACGGGGTTATGACAGACGGATCTCTGATTCAGATGGATAACGGGGATCTTCTCCGCACTTTCAATGCCAAGGACACCTTTGCCGTACGCTTTGCAGTCACCAACGGACTGCCTGTAGGAATCTTTACCGGCGGGAATACCCCAGGGGTGTTCAAGAGGTTCCAGACTTGTATGGTTCCCGATGCTGACATACATATGGGATGCCGGGGGAAGCTTCCTCTAATTAAATCATTCTGCGAGAAATATAGCATCTCACTTAAAGAACTACTTTATATAGGGGACGATATTCCCGACATTCCGGCAATACGCGCAGCCGGAATTGGAGCAGCGCCCTGCGATGCCGCCGCTGAGGTCAAGGCTGCTGCTTCGTTCGTGTCGGACTATCCTGGTGGAAAAGGCTGTGTCCGCGACTGCATCGAGAGGGTGATGAAGCCCTCGGGCAAATGGAACTTTGACTCGGACTACGACTACAGCCAGATATTCTGAATTATGAAAAAGCTTATTCTGGGCAGCAACTCCCCAAGACGCAGGGAATTGCTCTCCGGGCTCGACCTGGAGTTCAGCGTTGACACAGGCAATACTTTTGTCGAAGGCGACAGAAGCGGACTCTCTCCCGAGGAATACCCGCTGATGATGTCTAGGGGCAAGTCGCACGGCTTCCACAGGCCTCTGGAGGAAGATGAAGTGCTGATTACCGCCGACACAGTCGTAATCTGCGGTGGCGAAATACTAGAGAAGCCTCATACCAGGGAGGATGCCATCAGGATGCTGAAAAGCCTTTCAGGACGCGAACACAAGGTAATCACTGCCGTGACACTTCGCTCCTGCAGTTGCGAACGGAGCTTCGAAGATGTTTCAATTGTTGATTTCAGACCCCTTTCCGACGACGAAATAGCCTACTATATAGACAAATACAGCCCCTACGACAAGGCAGGGGCTTATGGAGTCCAGGAATGGATTGGTTATGTCGGGATTTCGTCCATCAGAGGTTCTTTCTACAACGTGATGGGGCTACCCGTGCACAGAGTGTGGGAGGAACTGCAGAATCTCAAAGCAGTGAGCCCCAGTCTCCGCTGAAATAAGCTTTGCGAAGGGTCTTCAGCTCGGCTTCAGGGTCTCTGTTCTCACGGTGTGCATCACAAAGAATCTTGTGTTCCAGGTCCTTGTAGATATAGAACTGGAGCCACCATCCGTCGTGATAATACTCTCTGGAAGTAGCCGGATTCATCAACTTGCCATACCAGAATGTACCCACTCCCTTGGCCTGTGCGACCTTGACAGCCTGCTGGGCATTCTTCCACATATTCTTCGAGACCTTCTGGAAGAGTTTGGTGTAGTCCTTGTACTTCATAGATGAAACATCAAGCACCGTGCACCTGTCATCTATTCCGAGTTCCTTAAGAGAAATGACCGACTCATATTTGCAGTCTCCGTCGAGGTCGAAATTCAGGGTGTCGAAGAAACCGTTGTTGTCGGTGTCGAGATACTCGACAGTTGCGAACTGGGTGGGAGCGGAATTCTGGAAACGCCTGTCCCAGCCCTGATAATACTTTGTGTTCTGGTCGATGCGCCAGACTCCCCTTTCGGCTCCGTAGAGATGCACTCTTCCGTCAAAGGGGGCCACATAGATATCTCCGCCCCCGGAGAAGTCCTCATCCCATTCACCACGATCCCCGGCAGGATCAGCCTGGTTGTGATTATCTACTCCGTTGTTCTTTGAACCAATGGCAAAGGCATCTTTGTTCTGATAGAGTTCAACCCTTTCCCATCTGCCGCAGTCGTCATCCTCGTCCCAGGTGAATCTTGCAGACTCCCATTTGCCGCCGTAGGCCAGTTTGAAGGCTCTGGTCCTGTCGGGATAGATAAGTTCTTCAATCAGACGGACTCTGGGATCGGGGAAGAACTTGTCGGCCTCTGGCAGACCTCTCATATTGCGGATGGGATGAACCTCCTGATGATACTCGAAGGCATTCTGGGCGCTGTAGTGGAGGGTCATGTCAAAATCGAAATCGTTGCCGGGGCAATTGTCGTTGTCCATATCGATTCCTATCGAGAACCATCCCATACGGCCGATGTACTGCCCGCGCCTGTAGCCATCCTTCTTGACAGCCTGGTCGCAGAAGCGAAGGGCTATCTCTGTAAGACCGTCATTGTCGTAGTCGTAGAAGATGAAGGGATTCTCCCAGTTGTAGCGGAGATCTGCCATATCGGTGGTTCTGGCGTGCATCTTCAAGAAACTGGTATTGCCGCTGTAGTCGGTATAGAAGTCCGACAGACCATTCATCCTCCAGCATTCCAGAGTTACGGTGTTCCAGTCTATGAAGTTGAATACGCCGTCGTTGTCCTCGTCGAGGACTACCATATAGTGAGGCTTGACATAGTCGAAGACGAACTGAAGGTCGGCCTTGCCGTCGCCGTCGTTGTCGATGTGCTTGACTATGAAATCGTATTTTCCGTTACCGTTGCGGTCAACCAGAATGCAGTCGTTCACAAAATCACCCTGGAGGTCGCCGTTACGCATATTGCCGTCGTCGTCAAGCCAGAGAAGTTTCATCGTCCCATTGATATGGTAGCTTACTGCATCCTGCTTGCCGTCGTTATTCAGATCAAGCAGCTCGGGAGTCTCCGTCACGTCCGGCATAGGAAGACGGTAGGTCTGAAGCATTGTAGAAGTGTTCCAGTACTTCTGTGAATGGGCGCCTATGCTTGCCGTCAGCAGCAACAGGCATACAAGAAGGGACCTTTTCATAAAAATAAAATTGGAATTTCAGTTCTTGGCGCCGCCCTTGGCGGGAGCGAAATCAGCCAGATTGAAAGTAGCTTTGGGCTGGTCGCCCCGGATGGGGCCGAACTGGGCCTCGTACTTGCTTACATTGTCAGAGAGTGCAGCGAGCAGCCTTTTGACGTGCTCAGGAGTCATGATTATGCGGTTGCTGACCTGGGCGGAAGGTACTCCGGGAAGCATTATTGCAAAATCAAGAACAAATTCACTCGGGGAATGAGAGATGACAGCAAGATTGCTGTAGCTTCCTCCGGCCACTTCGGGAGGGATTTCTATTTTCATCTGGTTTTCGTCTTTTTCCATATCAAACGATTTGTCGCAAAGGTACAAAAAAAGAAAATGAGTTGGTACCTCACGGCAACAACTCACACTAACCACATAATTAATAACACTAAAACTAATAACCAATAGGTCAACGGGGAAGAACTCTCACTTACTTGACCCGATGCAAAGGTACGGAGTTATTTCTAATTTACAAAATATTTTTGTAAAAAAATTATAAAATTTTTTATCGTTATTGATTATCAAGACATTATCCCCTAAATCATATCACAAAAACTATTATCTGTTTCTGAATCACAGCATTCCCTACCACGCAACCAAAGCAGCTGGGATGATGATAAATGAATAGGAAGCCTCCTATTTGCTTACAAATTATAAGCATCAAGAGGCTTCCTGATTACAGATGCAAAGAACTCCTATTTCTTCAGTACAAGAACGGCAACTCCTTCATCATTGCATAGATTCATTGTGTCGCCTTCCAGTTTTACTGTAAGAGGCAGGAACATATTGTTCACTATTGAAGATTCGAGATTCATAAGCTCGACTGGTCCTGCCATACGGGTCATTGCACCCTCGCCGAATGTGAGCTTGTCCCCTTCCAGGGTATATGAACCATTGACGAGATTGATACCCGGACGGGCGTGATAGGTCTTCTTTGCGCTGTCGAAGCAAATGAGCGGAGCCTGTTCAAGCGAATCGGGCACGGCAACTCCGTCAACACTGACAACGTTCCATTCGCCGTCGATATTAATGGAGGATGATGCGCAACTGACTGCTAAAAAGGCGCTTGCGGCCACAGCCGCTGCAATGAGAGTTTTTTTCATAATAATGTATTTGTTTAGCGAATTATAATTTGAATCAAAAAGCATACCTGCAAATCAATAACCGTAGCGAGGTCTGTATCTGGAGTACAGGACGACCGACAACAAACAACATAAGAGCTCGGCAAAAGGCATCGCCAGCCATACCCCGTCGGTTCCCAGCAGCGATGTAAGAATCAGCAGGGCACCAATCTGAAACACAAAGGTGCGTGAGAAAGAGATGACGGCGCTGACCTTGCCGTTATTGAGTGCAGTAAAGAATGACGATGCAAAGATGTTGAAATGTGCCAGGAAATATGACAGGGCATAGATGCGGAAGGCCCTCCCGGCCATATGTCTGAAGTCTTCGTCGCCTGAGGAGAACAGGCCGGCAATGGAATCAGAAAAAAGCATCCCCACCCCTCCGGCTGCGAGAGCCGCAAGTGACAGGAGGAGTATGCTCTTGTACCTGAGATTCTTGAGTTCAGCGCAGTTACGGGCTCCGAAATGGTATCCGACCACAGGCGCGACTCCCATAGAATAGCCAAGGAATACTGAAAGAAACAGGTAAGAAACATAGCTGATTACCCCGTAGGCATTAACCCCGTACTCTCCGGCAAGCCTGAGAAGGATAAAGTTATACAGCATTCCAACAAGTGAATAGGAGAGATTTGTCACAAATTCTGACATCCCGTTGGAACAAGCCTTCAGGAAGGCCCGAACTTCCCTTGAAGGTCTCCCAAGATGCAGAAGGCTGTCGTTTGGCCTGAGGAAGTATAACAAAGGAAGGACGAAGCCGACAATCTGGCTCAGGACTGTTGCTGCCGCAGCTGCCTCTATACCTCCTCCGAGTACTCCGATAAGAATCCAATCGAAGATCATATTGGTGAGCCCCGAGGCCACTGTTATCCAGAATCCCAGCCCAGCCTTCTCGGCCGTCACCATAAATGGCTGAAAGGCAACCTGAAGCATAAAAGTCGGCATAGCCGCCATTATGATGTTGCCGTAAATGACAGCATATTCCAACAGAGCCCCGCTCGCTCCGAGCATCCTTGCCACGGGGCGCATCAGGGCAAGACCGACGATATCCAGTATCACCCCTATGACAAGGGCCGAGAATATCATCATAGAGAAGTAACTGTTAGCCTGATCTTTCTTACCCTCGCCGAGGGTCTTGGAGACAAGTGCCGTTCCTCCGGCTCCTATCATAAGCCCTACTGCTCCCAGCACCATGGTATAGGGCCATATCAGATTGAGAGCGGCAAACTGCGTCGCTCCCACATAATTGGATACGAAAAACCCGTCCACCATACCATAGATGCTCGAAAAGAGCATCATAGCAATGGATGGGCAGGTAAAACGCAAAAGTTTGGCGTATCCGAAATGATCCGACAGTTGTATTCGACGCATAAGGAACTGCAAAGGTACTCACTTATTCCCCGATAAGCAAATCCCCGGATGCGCCGATGCCGGCTACCTGGCGTAGAAACGCCACTCGGTGGAGCTGGAATAGCTGTCTCCAGGGCGGAGCAC
>JAQXJU010000017.1 GCA_029009115.1 Bacteroidales bacterium
AAGGCGCGTAAGGTGAATTTCACGAGATTGCTGAATCGGCCTCAGAGGCACTTCTGGGAGGGGTTGGCTTGAGCCGTGAAATTCACCTCGAACAGCAATGTGCCTCTGAAGGCATTGTAGAGGGGGTAAGGCTCTGAGGTGGATACAAAGTCGTTCCACCTCCGACGAGAACCTGCCCCAGAGGGCCTTCTGAAGGGGGTCGCCTCGAAAGGTGAATTTCACGAGATCACCCAACCGGCCTCTCAGGTACTTCTGGCAGGGGTTACCGCAACCTGTGAAATTCACCTCAAAAAGCAATGTGCCTCTGAGGGCCCTGTGGATGGGGTCGGCCCCTAAGGTGAATTTCACGGCGGCGCGTTGAAGAGGGCCGAGTAGCCCCCAAAAATCTTATAAAGCCCTCCATCCCCGCCCCGCCGCTAACCTCCATCCCCCCCCGCCGCTACCCTCCGCCGCTACCCTCCGCGCCCCTGATGCTACCATCACCCTGACTCTACCATTCCCCCTTTCTTGTTTTCTAAACCCTTGTTTTCTTTCTCGCAGGAGCGACATTTATCCTTGTACTTTTGGCATTGAATCAAAAATGCACTATCTTTAAAAGGATTATCACTTGTCCTATGACTGTTTTGAACATACTTGCACTGATCTGCGCTCTTATCGGAATCATCGGAAGCATTGTCCCCGGACTTCCGGGCCCCCCTCTCAGCTGGGTTGGGATGCTGCTGGTGTTCCTTGCCAAAAGTACGGGAGCAGGAGAGCCTATGACTACAGGCTTTCTTCTGATATGGCTCGGGATAGTAACATTCGTAACTATAGTCGATTACGTCGTTCCTGCCTGGACAACCAGAATCTCTGGAGGGCACAAGGCCGCCTCGACGGGGGCTATAATAGGTCTGTTTGCAGGGATGTTCCTTTCGCCTGTAGGGGTAATATTCGGTTCCATCGCCGGAGCCTTCGTCGGCGAACTCCTCGTCACCGACAAGGGTGTCTGGTCTGCCTTCAAGGTGTCGATAGGAGCCTTTCTGGGATTCATAGCCACTACTGGTCTCAAACTCGTTTGCTCGGGTATAATGGCTTGGTATATAATTGATTATATTTTCTAATGGCCTCGGTTAGTAAGACAAACGCAGCCCGTCTTCTGGATGCCGCTTCGATTAGTTATGAACTCATCCCGTATGAGGTTGATGAAGAGCATCTCGAAGCCGCTCACGTTGCCTCGCAGCTTGGACAGAACATCGAACAGGTGTTCAAGACCCTTGTCCTTAGAGGTGACAGGAACGGCCTGTTCGTCTGCGTCATTCCCGGAAACTTCGAAGTGGACCTCAAACTTGCCGCCAGGATTTCGGGGAACAAGAAGGCAGAGATGATTCACGTGAAGGAACTCCTGCCCGAGACCGGATACATACGCGGAGGCTGCTCACCCATAGGGATGAAAAAGCCCCTGCCAACTTTTATCCACGAATCGGCCCTACTGTACGACAGTATTTTCGTAAGTGCCGGTGTCAGAGGCCTTCAGCTAAAAATAAGCCCTTCCGATCTCTTCAAAATAACCGGTGCAGAGATATATCCGATCTGAATCCCCTGCGCCCTCGGAATATTCCCCTGGCCCTTCGTAATAACACCTGACCTCCGAAAACTTCCCCTCCGAAAACTTCCCCTCCGAAAACTTCCCCTCCGAAAACTTCCCCTCCGAAAACTCCGCCCCCTCGAAAATTTAGCAAGATTTATGATAATCCAGGCCACAGACATACGCAAATCCTACGGAAAACTTGAAGTCTTGAAAGGAATCAACCTGAGCATTGAAAAGGCCGAGGTCGTATCAATAATGGGTGCCTCTGGAGCCGGAAAGACAACCCTCCTCCAGATTCTCGGGACCCTCTCAAAGCCCGGCAGCGGAACTCTTCTCATCGACGGAACCGATGTCCTGAGCCTTTCTTCGAAGGAACTCTCGGCATTCCGAGGCAGCAGGATAGGATTCGTTTTCCAGTTCCATCACCTCCTTCCCGAGTTCACTGCCCTCGAGAACGTTATGATTCCCGCGCTGATTGCCGGCAGGAGTCGCAGGGAAGCATCTGCCCGGGCCGAGGAACTGCTGACCGAGGTAGGTCTGGCCGCAAGGATGAGCCACAAGCCCAAGCAACTCTCAGGGGGAGAGCAGCAGAGGGTCGCAATCGCAAGGGCCCTGGCCAACCGCCCTGCCGTGCTTCTTGCCGACGAGCCTACGGGCAACCTTGACTCTTCTACCAAGCAGGAGATTCACGACCTCTTCTTCAAACTCCGCGAAAAATACTCACAGACAATAGTATTCGTAACCCACGATCCCGCTCTCGCCCGACTTTGCGACCGTACCCTTGTAATGGTTGACGGACAGTTCGTAGGTCAGGATAATCCCCAAATAATCTCACAATGAAAAGACGCGACTTCCTTAAAACGGCCGCAGTTGCCTCCACTGCAACAGTTGTTTGCGGCTGCGACATCTTTGCGAAACGTTATCCCAAGGCCCCTGTCCTTCCCGACAAGCCTGCTCTCAAGACCATCACAATAGCTTCGACCCGTTGTGACTTCGAACGCAGGGCGATGCTCAGACCATTCGGTTTCAAGGGGGGATATCTGTCTGAACTTTGGAACGTCCATGCGGCCCTTATCTCGGAGTCCGGTCTGTACGGAGTCGGCGAGGGGGTGCAGAGTTGTCTTTGGAGCGATGCCGCCGTCTTTTCCGGGAATTCCGAGGCCGGAGGGAATTCCATAATGTTCGCGATGACCCAGTATGCCCTCAAACTCGCCGAGGGTAAGTCCTTCAAAACTCCTGTCGAACTCAACGACTGGCTCTTCCCCCAGGTCTGGGAATACGGAAAGAAGGCCAGTTCCGACCCAAGGCTTCGCGCGACCTTCGCCCTGAATGCCCTTGTGCCCGTCGATAATGCCGCGTGGGTGCTGTATGCCAGAGAGAACGGATTCACTTCCTTCGACGAAATGATTCCCGAAGAATACCGGCAGTGCCTGTCGTCGCGCCATTCGATGTGCGCTTCGATACCTCTGATTAACTATTCCGTGCCTATTGAAGAAGTGGTGGCAGCGGCTCAGTCGGGATACTTTTTCCTTAAGATAAAGATAGGTCAGAGCGGAACTCAGGAAGAGATGCTCCGCAAAGATTGCCTCAGAATCTCGGAGATTCACCAGGCTCTGAAGGATATGCGCACTCCCCATACCCTTTCAGGGAAGTTGCAGTACTACTTCGATGCCAACGGACGTTACGAGACCCGCGAGACCTTCCTCAAGTTTGTTGACCATCTCGAGAGCATAGGGGCACTTGAGAATACTGCCATCATCGAAGAACCATTCGATGAGTATGCCGACATCAATGTCTCAGACATCCCCGTCAGGCTCGTTTCGGATGAGTCTGCCCATACTGAGGAAGATGCCATCAAGCGTATTGCTATGGGGTATCGCGCAATGGCCCTGAAACCCATCGCCAAGACTATGTCGATGAGTATGAAGATAGCCAGAGCTGCTTTTGAGAGGGATATTCCCTGTTTCTGTGCCGACCTTACCGTCAACCCTGTAATGGTTGAATGGAACAAGGCAATAGCCTCAAGACTCAGTTCCTTCCCCGGGCTCGGGAACCTCGGCCTTGTAGAATCGAACGGCGACCAGAACTACTCCGATTGGGAAGAAATGCGCGGCGACCTGCCCTGGCCCGACGCCCCCTGGACCCGCACCAGAAATGGAGTCTTCACTCTCGACGAAGATTACTGGGCCCGCTCCGGTGGTATCCTCGAACCCCTTCCCCGAATTGAGACCCTGCTTAGAATCAAAGAACAGTAGTTCCCAACCGAACGAGGCCTGCACCCGTGTATAGTCAATGGCCACCTGCCGAAACGCCCTGGAAACACAATAATTCTTTAATTGTCAAAGCTTTGCGATTTCGTTCCTGTCAAGGAATCGAAAAGACACAGCTTCTGCGATATGTTCAGCCCTTATGGGACCAGGACTCGGTATTTCGTCTGAACCACAGTAGATTGCCTGTCTTGCAGCCTCAAGGTCACAAATTGTCCTTGCAATTCGCCTTACGCGTGAATAGGCTCTTGCTGACAAGGACATTCGGTCAATCAATCTCTCCATCAGTTCAACACAGTCATCAGAAAGTTGGCAATACAATGCCATCTGCCGGTCTGACATTTCAGCATTGGTCGAAATACCGCTTCCTTCGAATCTTCGGAGCTGAATCTGACGCGCGAGGGCAACTCTTCGGGCAACATCTGCACTCCTTTCTGGGGGAGGAGTCTTTTTGCCGTGATTTCCGACCAATTCCGCGGCCCGGATACGAGCAACTCTGAGCTGGATATCAATTCTGTCCATTATTGGGCCTGATAGTTTCGAGAGGTAGTTCAATCGCTGCGAAGGTGTGCAGGTGCATCTGTCGGAATCTCCATAATATCCACAAGGACAAGGGTTTGAAGCCGCAACTAACATGAAGGAAGCTGGGTATTCCACCTTAAGCCGAAGGCGAGATACACTAACCTTTCTGTCTTCGAGCGGGCCTCGCAGCGCCTCAATCACCGACTTGGGCATCTGGGCGAACTCATCAAGGAACAGTATCCCATTATGAGCAAGGGTGATTTCGCCAGGCAGAACATTGTCTGAACTTCCTCCCCCAATCATAGATGCTATGGATGCACTGTAATGAGGTGACCTGAAGGGGCGACAACGGAACGGGAAGGTAAAGCCCTTTCCTGCCACAGAATATAACTTACATACAGTCAAAGCTTCAGCTTCACTTAGAGGAGGCATTATTCCTGCCATAGCCTTAGCAAGCAGGCTCTTCCCAGATCCGGGAGGGCCAACCATTATGATATTGTGCCCTCCGGCCAGGGCAATCTCTGCCCCTCTCTTCGCCATTTCCTGTCCTGCAATTTCCGAAAAGTCCGGATAAGGTCCAGAGGGGGTTTCTGGGGAGCTGGGAGACGCAGAAGACAATGGGGGAGCCGAAGAACAGGGATTTATTGAGAAACCGGGGGACGCAGAAGACAAAGGGGGAGCCGAAGAACAGGGGTTTACTGAGAAACCGGGGGACGCAGAAGAGCCAATGGAGGCAGGGGGACAATCGGGGTAAAGAGTTGCCGGCGAATCTGATGCACTACCGGAACGGTTTGCCAGCAAATCACTCACATCCTCCTCTCCGACCAGAATCCGCACTACATCCGTCAGGGTCCTTACACCATATACAGGAATATCCGCAAATAAGAATGCTGCTTCTCGAGCTGATGCTTCGGGCAGGATACAAGCCCTCAGACCCATCTGCTTCGACAAATCACAGAATATCAGAGACCCAGGGATAGGTCTGACGCTCGCATCCAGCCCGAGTTCTCCCATAATGAAGTACTCCTGGACAAGGGGAAATTCTTCCTGCTGAGAGGCCGCAATTATACCTATTGCTATCGGGAGGTCGTAACCGCTGCCGCTCTTCCGCAGGTCAGCTGGGGCAAGGTTAATCACAATCTTTTTCCCGGGTATCTTGTAACCCACTGCTTGAAGGGCAGTTACAGTCCTTAGCAGGCTTTCCTTGACAGCCACGTCCACAAGCCCTACTATGTGTATTCCAATTCCTGAGGCTATATCCACCTCCACTTTCACGTTAACGGCATCGATGCCTATGCACTTTGCCGCATTCAATCGGACAAGCATATCATTGTAGTATTGTCAGTTCAACTCCACACAGGCAGGCGTTTCCAAGGTCGGCAGGCAATTCGCCGCTTTGGGTCAGTACCTTGCTCCTGCCATCATACCTCCCTGTGACTGCTATCGCAAAGCGACGCCCGAGTTTGGACGTTCCTGCCGGATAGTTCAGGAACAGATTCTCACCTAGACAGACTCCCGGTGCAGCACAGAGTCTTCCTTGGGAGGAATAGCCCATACTCTGGACTGAAAAGCCGTCGTGGAGGAGAAAACTTTCTTCCTCGGGGTATGTACAAATATCCCATATCCCAGAGTGCCAGATACTTAAGCCTGGAAAGAGTGATTCATCGGCGCACCAGCAACATACGAAAGGCTTTTCATCTATCTCAAGAATACAGGCCTCACTGATTTCTTCCGTCTGAAGAAGATCGAGCACTGTGATACCTTCTCCGCTCATCAGGCACAAATTTCCGTCAATTTGAGCGACTACTCTTGGGATTTTAGCAATGATTCTGACATCAAATACTCTTCCCATACCTGAAGGGGGGCGGATGTTTTTCAGTTCACCATCCTGCCAGACGAATAATTCACCATCACTGCCCTGAAAAGCAAAACTCACACTGTCTCCACTGATGTGCAGAGATCCCGTCTTTGAACAGTCAGGACCGTTCAGACCTCCGAAAATGCTAGCTCCCTCACGGCTTATCAACATCTTCGAGTCTCGAAAGAGAAGCAAGCCCTTTCCGGACTGTCCCTGCCATAGTGAGTACAGATGTGATTCTGAATCTCTGTGCAAGCCTTTCAGGACATAACGGCCTTGAATTTCGAGTATTTGACGCCCGTCGCAGGAGAGGTATGTCCTTGATGAAGAACTGAACTCGGCATATAGGGAGCCCCCGAGGAGATGATTCATATCTATGTTTGTGCTAATCAGGCGACTGGCCCCTGCGGGGATTTCTTTCAACAGGACAAACTGTTCAGGCCCTTCTCTGCTTCTCATCCACTGAAGTAGAAGCAGTGTCCCGTCTGCTGCACCTGCGCATGAATCCCTGCGCCAGTCGTAATCATCAGGCCATCGTATTGCACTCAGATAGAGGACAGTATCCCTGTGGAGAGGCTCAGATCCGTTTTGATTAGAGGATGTCATTCCCCTTCTCCCTGTCTCTGCGAACAGTTGTGAACGAGGGACTGCTCCGAAGTCAAGAAAGAAATCTCTGTTGCATCCGACAAAAAGAATCAGTGCAATTGCAAGGATTGTGAATCTGGTGACATTAATAGTATTGGTATCGCGCATTGTAAGGGTTCGATGCGAATCAGCAAAACAGTTGCGGCAAAAGAAATGAATCAGATTAAGGCTGTGAAATAATTCGTCACCAAAATTCTGGCTTTTGTCACAAATACTGCTTTCTTTTAAAAATTCATCAATCTTATCACCAATTGACGCACCAATTCCGCGCTTGCCTCGTGAAATTCACCTTCCGGGATGACCCCCTCTACAATGCCTTCAGAGGCACATTGAGTTTCGAGGTGAATTTCACGGGTTGGGGCTACCCCTGCCAGAAGTGCCTGAGAGGCCGATTCGATGATCTCGTGAAATTCACCTTTCGAGCTGACCCCCGTCAGAAGTGCTTCAAAGGCACATTGCCTTTTGAGGTGAATTTCACCTGGCACGGCGGTCGGCCTCGTGAAAGTTACTCTCTGACTCAGGGAACGGGGTCGTAGCCTGAACCACCCCAGGGATGGCAGCGAAGGATTCGCTTGAGACTCAGCCAGAATCCTTTCAGCGGGCCATACTTCCTGAAAGCTTCCAGAGCATACTGTGAGCAGGTGGGAGTAAAGCGGCAAC
>JAQXJU010000018.1 GCA_029009115.1 Bacteroidales bacterium
CTGTCCTTTGGACATCAATTCTTTCACCGGTTGGTGCGTGCTGTCCTCGACCTTCCTCCAGACCTACAACCCCTACGGCTCGTATCAGAGGCTGGTCAGGACCGAACTCTCTGACAAGGAGAATACCATAATCTGCCGCAACTGGATGCTCAAAGGCTATGATATCGAGCTCAGCTTCGATACTTCTGACCCTCTCTCTCCGACGGTCACTGTCCCCGCGGGGCAGACAATGAGTGACGAAGGTTCATTCTTCGGGCAGACCCACGGCGACGATCGGATCCTGGTCGGCCCCAGCAGTTATGCTCCTTCATACTATTATCCCTGCGGCAATTATCTGTACGTATGGACAAGAATGTACGTGAAGGACCTGAACTCCACAATTGGAACTGTAGGACACTTCTACACCGTTATGGAGTGGATAAGCGACGAGGAAGCAAGACGCCTCCACTATTCCGGTATGGCCGGCGAATATTACGAATAACCTAAATATATCATATTATGAAACACTTAGTTAGAAATGTGTTGACTGCGGTTCTTGCTGCACTTGCAATGACTCTTTCGTCCTGCAAACAGGTTATTGAACCGCAATTTCCCGATGAGATGCTTGAACAGACCGTCAAAGCAGGCGGAAGCGTCGATGTGTCTTTCTATGCAAACCTCGATTGGGAGGTTTATCTCGAGGGAGACGGTGTCCTCACCTATTTCTGGATTGAAGAAAATGGCGCCCGCGAAAAATCGACATCGAATCTCTCTGGCAGGCATACCGTAACGGTTCATTTCTCGGAAGATGAAGAGCACGATAACGACCGCGTCTGCAACGTTTTCCTCATGATGGCTAACCAGAGCAAGCAGATTGCCAGAATCCAGCGCCTCAAGACCGACAGAACCCTCAAGCTGCAGCTCGCCGAAGCTTTCGATGCAGGATTCAAGAAGGAATCCGGCAATTATGTCTATGCCGACGTTCCCGAGGGCCCGCTCAAGTTCATAACCTTTGTCGATGACCCCGATTACAGCCTTCCCATAAGGGTTTCGACCAATTTCGACTGGGAAATCTCCCTTCCCGACTGGATTACTTCCGAAGTTACCTCCGGAAACGCCGGTGATACCGAAGTTTTCCTCTCTGCAAAGCTCAGCTCTGCAATCGAGAACGGCACCAAGGCCGAGGTCAAGTTCATCGACAAGAACAACTCCGAAGCCATTATCCCCGTCGCGGTTGAAATAGACTCCTTCAAGGACAGGGTGGAGTTCAATGCAAACTCGCTCAACTTCAATGCCGAGGGTTATGCCGGCGGAAGCAGCCTCAACGGTGATTTCTCACAGAAGTCGGCTTATATTACCGTTCTTGCCGCAGAAGGAGCCGCAGTAAAGGTTCTCGGAAAGGGTGAGCAATGGCACGACACTGCTTTTGCCGACTGGGCTCAGGTCAAGACCGTATCTTCGACCGGCGAGGGCTACCTCAAGACCCAGGTATTCGCTCTCAGCGTCAGCCCCAATACTTCGGATGCAAGGGTTGCCGACGTTCTGGTCCTCCCTGCGTCTAAGGCAAATGTACAGCCCGATGCCCTTTGTGACCCCAACAGTGATGACTGCTCCTTCAAGGCCGAATACAAGCCCTACGTTCTGGGACGTCTGGAACAGGCCGGCGCCGAAGTAGCTCCGGAAGAAGGAGGTATCCTCTCTCTCGACCCCAATTTCGACAACTTCAAGGCTTTCCTGACCCCTGCTCCCGACCATTGGCTTGTCCGCCAGACCGGAGTGAAGGATATCTATTACCTTACATATACCGACCAGTTCTCTGGAGCTCAGATTCTGTCTTCAAAGCCCTTTGCCAAGGCTGAGGTATATGATTTCAACATGAATCCTGCCGGAGAAGGATTCTGGGCCGAGACCTGGGTTCCTGCCACCAAGGACAAGTTCAAGGTTAATGTCGATATGTCCGCATACAAGAGGGTTGGCGCTGCCGACGAGGAACTTGTTCCCGAGTGCTTCATCCTCCTTTCCGACAACTCCGGCACCCCCATCGCCATTATCGACTTCAAGTATGACGAGTCTGCAAAGGAGCCTTCGGAGAGCGGCGATATGATTTCGATTTCTCAGGGAGACGGCAGCGTGAACAAACTCACTTCCGGTGACATCTATTACTTCATTAACTCTGAATATAGCGTAACCGAAGTTTTCCAGGTTGCTGTTTCAGGTGCCGCAACCCTCTTCAAGTCAACCACTGCCTTTGATGATGTCAAGATTTATTCACTCACCGATGACGGCACATTCAAAGAAACCACCGACGGAAGTCTTGCTGTGGAAGGTGGTGCCAACAACACGTTCTACGCTTATGTAGGCGATGGAGTTCCTGCTTCATCTTCGTGGCTTGTCATCCTCAAGAGCAATATGGTAAACACCTGCGCTCTGTACATTACCTACACTCCTTCTTCTGCTGCTGCTCTTGTCAGTTTCGTATATCCCGACTCTGTACGTAACGCAACTCTTGCACCCTATACTGGGGCGATGCTTTCGCAAATTCTTTCTGAGCAGTGGGGTGCTACAGAAGATGTTGTATGGGAGCTGAAGTACACCGGAGAGCCTTCGACCTGTATGATTTATGTCCCAGGTGAGCCTGAAGGAAAAGCCGCCTGGAACAACTACAACGATGCTACCGGTGCTCCTTATGACAACTACTGGCTCACTTACGAGTACGAGGATAAGACGATGTATGTGATGATGTCGGAGGCAGGCAAGACCGACTACTTCGTGTGGAAGGATCCTGCAACTTACAAGCCTTCACTGATTCTCGTCTGCACCGCAGTTGCCTCTAAGTAATATACACCGAAATGAATTTCTCCAGATTTCTGAAATATTTCATAGCTCTGGCATTCGCCTCAGCTTTCAGTGTCTCCTGTGTCCGGGAATCATTCCCGGACAAGAGGGACACAGGTTACGGATATGTCCAGTTCAAGCTCTATAAAGAAGCTTCATACGGCCGGACCCGCAGCCTTGATTACCTTGCCGATGCAACCAAGGTGATGGTGATGCTCAGCTATGACGAAGTAACAATCACTCAAACCCTTACACTCTCTGGCGCTGGCGTAGAGGCTGCCGAATACGGCCTGCGTAGCGCCAAGCTCAAGCTCATGGCCGGCAATTACGACGTGATTGCCTATACCGTGCTTGACAAACTCGACAAAGAGGTGTACAAAGGCGGGGCAAGCGGCAGCTTCGAGGTTGTCGAGGGTGGTCTCTCGGTTCACGATCTTACTGCAGACGTGACTCCGAGAGGCAAAGTCCGCTTCTCCTTCGTCAAATATTTCAAATCCGGGGCAAGATCTGCTTCAAGAGTTTACACCTTCGACGAGATTGCCGGGGTTGAACTCTCGCTTGTCAACAAGCTTACAGGCGTACGCACGCGCATCAAGGAAATCGAAACCGAATTCTCGACTCATTTCTACGAAAAGGACGATGTGGAAGACGGTTATCAGACTTCCTCTCTGAGCTGCGATGAGCTCTTCAGCCTCAAGGCCGGAGAATATTCAGTCGAATACTACATTCTGTCCGACAAAGATGGCGATCTCCTCGAGACTGCATCTCCCGAGGAGGAAGTCACCTTCAGTGTCAGTGACAATGCTCTTACCGAGGTGGAAATCCCCGTCACTCTCGACGAGTCCGCCCCGTATATCAAAGATTACTACGCACTTCGCGATATTTGGGAATCCCTGAACGGCCCTTCGTGGTACTACTTCGGCGAGGACTGGACCAGGGGTGCGAACTGGGACTTCAACAAGTCCCCCGACCTTTGGGGCGACCAGCCTGGTGTGCAGCTGCACTCGAACGGCAGGGTGGCCCTCATCAACATATCCGACTTCGGCTTCAGCGGTGCACTCTCTCCCAAGATCGGGCAGTTGACCGAACTTGTCGAACTCTATCTGGGTTCGCACAACGACCTTAACCGAGTCGAGTTCGACCCTACGATGACAATGATGGCAGGCGGAGCCGACCGCTTCGAGCGTCACAAGCAGTATCTCTCGATGGTTCATCCTATGCCCCAGCTTTCTGAGCCTGTGGCAAGGGCCCTGAAGGAACAGGGTAAGTCCATCCCCGAAATAGCCCTCTACGACAAATATACCGAGGCAGAGATTTTTGCAATGGAAAGAGCCTCGCACGAAAGCACGGTGCAGACCCGCGACGTCGGCCAGGGAGTTTTATGCAACGGACTTACCAGTCTCCCCGCCGAGATGTCTGCCCTGAGCAAGCTCGAGAGGCTTTACATAGCTAACGGCAAGGTCTCGGATCTGCCTGCCGAAATGTCCGGGCTCGAGTCACTCATAGAACTCGAAATCTACAACTGCCCTATGATGACCCGCTGCCCCGCGATTATCGGTTCCTTCCCCAGGCTCGAGGTCCTGAATATGGGCTCTAACCCGAATCTCGCCGAAGGTGAAGCCGAAAAGGTCATCGACCTGCTCTCCAAGGGTCCTGCCGCTGCTTCAATCCAGATTCTGTATCTGAACAAGGGCAAGATGAAGACCCTTGACGGAGCTGCTATCCGCAAGATGAAAAAGATTGGTCTTCTTGACCTTTCGAACAACAGCATAGATACAATCACCGAGGCATTCGGCCCCGAGATTGGTCCCGTTCAACTCTACCTCGACAACAACCGTCTGTCGTCGTTCCCCGTCAATGCCGATGGCATCTTCTGCAAGATGGAAGACATCGAGACCATCAGTGTGAGCGGTAACCTCTTTACTGAATTCCCCGACATCTTCTCTGCGGAATCCATCTACATTATGGGTTCGGTGAACTTCTCGTTCAACCATATTTCAAAATTTCAGAATGCCGGAAGCGGCTACAAGGGAATCAATGTAGAGACCCTTACGCTCAACAACAACCCCGAACTGACTACCTATCCGACCTGCCTTGCAGAGTCAGGCTCTAAGATATCCAACATCTCCCTCAGGGGCTGCTCGCTGGAGACCTTCCCCAAGGGCAGTTTCGTGGGCGAGAACGTGTATTATATCTCGTCACTCGACCTTTCTTACAACCATCTCACCAAGGTTTCCGACGAACTCAAAGCTACCAACGTCCCTTATCTGTACGGTATCGACCTTTCATACAACCGGATTTCGGCCTTCCCTTACGGGCCTCTGAACTGTTCGTATCTGACCGTTTACGGAATACGCGGACAGCGTAACGTCAAGGGCGAGAGGTGCCTCAGCGAATGGCCCCAGGGCATATACCAGCACAGGGGACTGCGCGGACTGTATCTCGGCTCCAACAACCTCGGAAAGATAGACGACACCATATCCACTCTGATTTACTTCCTGGACATTTCGGATAATCCCGAAATCATCTTCGACGCCAGTGACATATGCAGCGCCTATGCCAACAGAGTGTATTATCTCATATACGACAAGACGCAGGATATACGTAACTGCGACTATATAGCACTTGACTGACTATGAATAAGTTGACAAGCATAATTCTGGCCTCGGCCCTGGCTCTGCTTCCTGCCTGTACGAGCGAGAAGGTTCCGGACTTTGCCCTCGGCTCCGACAATATCGAAGCCGGTCCCGACGGACTCGACTACTCTCTTACTATGGATTCTCCCTCGGCCTGGGTTGCCAAGACCTCGAATCCCTGGATTACTGTTTCTCCGGCCAACGGCAGAGGATCGACCCTGTGCCATATCCTTATCGATTCAGCTCTTACCACCACTCCCCGCGAGGGACTTGTTCGCTTTGAGCTCCTCGAAAGCGGAAACAGAAAAGACGTGAAGGTCGTCCAGAAAGGCTATGACTACCTCATACTTCCCGAAGAGACTTCAATCAATCTGAAGAACTATGCCCCTACGGATGAGCGTGAGTTCGAGATTGAGGTTTATTCGAATACTCCCTTCGAGGTCGTGATTCCCACCGAGGACCAGAAATGGCTCAAGGCAAAGGTCCCCGAACTTGTCCTTGACAGGGGAATGCGCCCCCGCAAGTCTAAGGTCAGCTTCAGCTGGGAGTCGAACTTCGAACAGAACGACCGCCAGACCAGCATAGTCTTCAAGTCAAAGGATCCTCAGAAAGAGCCAGCCTCGGTAGAGCCCCTTGAAATAGTTCAGGCAGCGGCCGACCCCATTGAGATAGGAATTGCCGGCGACTCGCTTGCCCTGATTGCCATCTCGCGCTCCATGAACTGTCTGGCCTCGTACAACACTTCCGAAAGGATGGAACACTGGAACGACGTAAAGGTCTGGAAGTCCGGCCCCAACAAGGGCAGGGTACGTTCAGCCTCGTTCTATATGTTCGAAACTAAGGAAGGGCTTCCTTTCCAGGTCAAATACCTCACGGCAGCCGAGGAACTCTGTTTCTTCGGAAACTCCAACACCTTCCTCAAAGACCTTGATCCCGGCCTTCACATCTGCGAACTCACCCAGTTGAAGAGGCTTCAGATAGGTGCTTACGGTCTTGTTTCGCTCCCTGATGAATTTGTCAGGCTCAAGAATCTTGAGTTTCTCGACATCTCGGGGAACAATTTCGCCAGCATACCCTCAGTCCTGACTCCAGAGAACTTCCCCAATCTGCGCAGCCTTATCCTTAACGCAAACCAGAGGAACGTCGTTTATGACCTTTCAAATACCACAAAGAAAGAACTTGGAGGGCTCATTGATGAGAGTGATACCGCCCCCGACGGCAAACGCTCCTTCCCTATAAGGCTTCTGCTTTGGGAGAATCTCGATACTCTGGTTCTCTCGGTCAACTATCTCCAGGGGAGCATTCCTTCGCTCGAAGACGATGCCCGCTTCCCCAAGTGGACTGCCGAGGAGGTGAATGCCTGTGATACCCTCCCTGCACGCATAATAGGCCTTCCTAAGGTTCTTCCCCACGCGAAACTCGTGACTATGAACCTTAACAGGCTCTCGGGAGAACTCCCCGACTGGCTCCTCTACCATCCCTGTCTCGACCTTTGGGTCCCCGATGCGCTGGTTTTCCCCCAGGAAGGTAAGGATAAGCAAGGAAACAATGCCGGATTCAGCAATACTCCAGCCAGCCTTGACTACTACTACGCCGAATACGTCAACAAGAGATACAACCCTAATCGCCCTAAAGAATAATGATTCTGAACTTCAAGAGAATATCAATACTGTCGCTGGCAGTCGCACTTGCAGCAGCCTGTGAGCCCGAAGCCCTTGCTCCGGACAGCTCGGTTCCCCAGCAAGTGGTTCTGGGACAGGACGTTGTCAGAGGTGAACTGCTCATCCGCTTCGATGAGCGTGTTGTCGGAATACTTGACGAAGCCGGTCTCACGCGAAGCGGCTCGAAGGCTCCTCTCAGCGAATGCCCCATCCCCTCGGTAGAGGAGGTGCTCTCGATGGTCGAAGGCTATACCATTGAGAGGGTTTTTCCTGTCGATCCCCGCAGCGAGGAACTTGCCCGCAAGGAAGGACTGCACCTGTGGTACAGGGTCAGATTCGCCGAGGATGCCCCTATGGAGCAGATGATTGCAAAGCTATCGAGGCTCGGAGAGGTCAGCACGGTGAACTGCAACCGAAGGCTCCGCAAGAACTGGTCGGAGAAGGTCATACCTTTTGACCCCGCCTCCCGCACCACGGCCCTTGGTTCATCCCCCAGTGCCGCGCCCACCCGCGCTACCACCCCGCGCTTCAACGACGGAGGCCTCCAGTACCAGTGGCACCTCGTGAACAAAGGCGACCTCGGCGCCACCAAATTTACTGCCGGAGCCGACGTCAACGTCCTTCCCGCCTGGGACCTCTGCACCGGTGACCCTTCGATAATCGTAGCAGTCCTCGACGAAGGCATAGCCTATGACCATCCCGATCTCAAGGATGCAATGTGGATAAACGAGGACGAAGTCTGGCGCTCCAGAACAGACAACGACGGCAACGGATACCCCGGAGACGTCTATGGATACAACTTTGCCCTCGATACTCCCATCATTACAGTCAACGA
>JAQXJU010000019.1 GCA_029009115.1 Bacteroidales bacterium
TGGATTTCGAGTATGACATTAAGTGTTATTAAAAGTATTCTGATTGTCGGAATGGGCAGTTTCCTCGGTGGGTCGGCCAGATATGCCATCTCTCTGCTGATGAAGAATCTGAGCAAGGGCTTCCCCTGGGCTACTCTTGCAGTGAATCTACTCGGATGTCTGCTTATCGGAATCCTGTGGGGCTTCTTCAGCCGCACTTCGAATGATGTCAATGGCTGGGCTCTCTTTATGACCGTCGGTTTCTGCGGAGGATTCACCACATTCTCGACCTTTTCCAAGGAGGCGCTGATGATGCTTCAGGCCGGGAGCTTGGGTCCTTTTGCCGGATATGTGGCAATAAGCGTCGTCGCCGGAATTGCCCTTGTCACATTGGGATACTGGCTAGCCCGATAAGCAATACCTGTAATAGCCGGGAACATACTCCTCCGATTGCTACTAAAGAGATTGCAAAATAGAATATCACTTGTTATCTTTGCGTTCTGACCAAGCGCTTGATTCTCTTGCGGTCACAGCGCCGCGGCGAATTGACAGTATAAATGTTATGAACGGAAGAATTATTGAGATACATAACCTCAGCAAGTATTACGGCAAGGCGAGGGGCGTGACCGATGTCAGTTTTGAAGTGGAACCTGGCGAGTTTTTCGGTTTCATCGGACCCAACGGTGCCGGAAAATCAACTACCATCAGGGTTCTGATGGGCTTGATTAAGGCCAGTTCAGGTGAGGCAAGGCTATTCGGCCTGGATGTGTGGGCGGACCGGCCCGCAACTCTCACAAGACTGGGATATCTTCCTTCGGAGATAAACTTCTACAAGAACCAATCGGTAGAAGATGTCCTCAAACTCGCCGCCAGGCTGCATTCGAGTAACTGCGGACCTGAAACAGATTCCCTTTGCGAACGACTGAAACTTGACCGTAAGCAACAGGTCGCCGATCTGTCTCTCGGAAACAGGAAGAAACTGGGAATAGTAGCCGCTCTCCAGCATAAGCCTGAACTGATTGTGATGGACGAACCCACCAGCGGTCTCGACCCTTTGATGCAGCACGAATTTTTCTCGATTCTCAAAGAAAGGAACGCAGCCGGAGCTACCGTTTTCCTGTCAAGCCATATCCTTTCGGAGGTCCAGACCCATTGCCGCAGAGCTGCCATTATTCGCGAAGGAGCCCTGGTCGCCTGTGACGACGTAGGCAATCTGCTCAAGACGAGTGCGCGAAGCATTACCGTAAGGGGCGTGTTCAATCCCGAGGGAATCAAAGGCTGCTCGAATATCCAAAAGAACGGAGACAGTGTTCATTTCCTGTATGATGGAGACATAAGGATGCTGCTGGGTGTCCTGTCGCAGGCCGAATTGGAGGATATCAGCATAGTCGAGCCCAATCTTGAAGACATCTTTATGCATTATTACAAGTAGTATCGTGATGTTCAGACAATTATTGCAACACGAATTAAGGCAGTCCGTCAAAAGCTTCAGCATTTGGACCCTGTGCATTGCCGGCTTTGTGGCTATGTGCATTTTTATGTTCCCTTCGATGAAAGGCCAGATGGACAAAGTAGGCGAGATGTTCGCTTCTATGGGAGGATTCTCTGCAGCCTTCGGACTTGACAGGCTGAATTTTGGCAGGATGATAGGCTTCTATGCCACTGAATGCGGCAATATCCTTGGCCTGGGTGCTGCTCTTTTTGCGGCCCTGCTTGGGGTGAACAGCCTCTCGAAGGAAGAAAATGACCATACGGCCGAATTTCTACTGACCCTGCCCGTCAGCCGCCCCGCCGTCATAGGGGCCAAACTCTTGTCGATGATTATTCAGATTGTAGCCCTGAATGTGGTCTGCACCCTGGTCTCGATGGCATCCATTGGGGCAATAGGGGAGAGCGTCGAATGGAAGTGTCTGCTCTTGTTGAACCTGTCATATCTGTTGGTTCATATAGAGTTGGGATGCATTGGCATTGCGGTTTCGGCTTTCAGTACCAGAAGCAATGCGGGTATTGGAATTGCAATTGCCGTAGCCCTGTACTTCTTGAATATTGTGGCTAACATCAGCCCTGATGCCAAGCCGCTGAAATACCTTACTCCTTTTGCCTTTGCCGAAGGAGCAGACATCATAGCAAATGTCAGTCTCGACGCTACTCTTGTGGCTATTGGAATGACACTTGCGCTGGTGAGTACCATTCTTGCATTCGTGAAGTATTCAAACAAAGACATAAGAGCTTAAAAGGAACTCCTCCGCATAGAATCCATTCCGTTTGAGGGAAGGATTCAATTCCCCGACTGATGACACTTCTTGCGCCTCTTCAGACTGCCGGAGATGATAATACCGAAGACGATGGCAATGGTAACTTCGAAGGCAAGGAAGCCTGAACCGAGAGCCGACCTCATCTGCTCCGATACGATGTAGTACGATGTCCAGAAGACGCCTGCACCGGGAATCAGGGGGAAAGCCCCGCCATCTGTATAGGAAACAGGGCTGTCAGAGAATCTGTCACCGTTCCGTGCATCTCAATCATAGAACCGGTAATCAGCCGGTCGGCCGCAAAGGTCACGCAGACCCCTATTGCGATACACAGGAACACCATCAGCGCATCCAGCAGACGGGTAATGCCCGCGATATGAAAGCCTGATTGATGAGCCTCTGGTTATGGGTGTGAAGATTACCGCCAACGGCGAGTCTAAGACACTCGACCACAACAATCCTGAAGCGACAATCACGATACCTGCCGGAAGTACGGCAAGTGTAGAGCTGACAGGATGGATCTTGTCGAAAGCGTGTATATCGACGTAACCTCCTCCTACAAACAGTTTCCCCCGACAGAATCTGAAAAGTCTGCCGGGGGATTTTTTATAGTTTTGCAGAATTGTATTCCACATCAGGGTCAATATCCCGTCGTTTGAGCTTGTGACTCATAATGAATTCGGTTTCATCGATGGTCGCATCTCGATACTCACCGGTATTGTCAATCATCACGTATTGCGGATATCCGATATAGCAGCCTTCCCATTCATCACGCCAATAGTGGAAAACATCCATCAATGGTCCACCTTCAGGAACGTACAAAATTCGGAGCATCACCACCCAGTCTCACGGCTGAAAATCCAGTAGTTATTTCGGAGCATCACCACCCAAAAACGCTAAAAACCTTATAAAAATTGCGCGCGCAAGGCCGGCGGCCGCCTCTCTTTTCGGAGCATTACCACCCAGGCGCGGGCAAGAGGGGCAAAAGGGCGCCCGGCGCCCCTCCGTTTCGGAGCATATGCACCCACTTTTGTAAGGCATATCGCTGAGGTTCAATGCTTTTCGGAGCATAGCCACCCACTTG
>JAQXJU010000020.1 GCA_029009115.1 Bacteroidales bacterium
AAGGAATTTCATCCGGAAGGAATTCGATAAGTGCTACTACAATCACTCTTCGTGGGAATATGGGATACAATAACGGGAGTCCGACTGAAGAAAAACGTCCGCAGGTGGAGAGGCAGACTGAGGCTTGGGTGATTTCCTCCAAGTTCAGCGCAAGCGAGGTGGATCTGGGAGCGGACAAAGCTACCGTTGTAAAAAAATTCGGAGACCCATCTATTTCGTCTTATACTTATACCTACGATAAACCTGGAGAGTATGATGCCGTATTTATGTTTTCCAATGTGAATGAGAAGAACGAGAATAAGGTGGTCTATAAGACAGTACACGTCTCCATCCCTGAAAGTCCGGAAACTACTGATTAAGCAAAGGGGAAATAAGTGATCTGAGATGAAACAGAATGTTTTTGTAAAAGTATTTGCTGTCTCCTCGATTCTGTTTTTGGGAGCCGTATGCGTCAGTTATGCGAAGACGACTTCTTCAATCGTGTACACTCCTGCTGAAAAGCTGACGATGGTAGGCAAGATAATGGACACGAAGAATTATTACCACCGTCTGGATACATTGGATTATCCGGATATACCTGCTGTGGTCAAGACCCGTCTCATCTGCTCTGCCGGGCTGGCTGTTTCGTTTAAGACGAACAGCCGGGCCATATATGCAAAATGGACTACCGACAGCGTTTATCCTTCAGCCGCTCAGACACCGATAGCTTACCGCGGATTGGATCTGTATATCAGAAATGACGCCGGCAAATGGCAGTTTGCAGGCGTCGGCCGTCCAAGGAACGGAAGCAATGAATCTTCGGCGACGATTGTCAAGAATCTTGACGGTAAAGAGGTGGAGTGCCTGCTGTATCTGCCTAATTACAGCGAGACTGTCAGTCTGAGCGTCGGCGTGGACAAAGGTTCTTATATCAAGGCCGGAGACAATCCGTTCAGTAAAAGAATCCTTGTGTACGGCTCAAGCATTGTGCAGGGCGCAGCAGCGAGCCGTCCGGGAATGGCATACACTTCACGCCTCTCCAGGGCTATGGGACTCAATTTCCTTAATCTCGGAACAGCTGCAGTCGGTAAGATGCAGCCCGGGGTTGTGGAAATGATTATAGGAATCGATGCTGACGCGTATGTGCTGGACTGCATTCCAAACAGTTTCCCAAAAGAAATCAGGGAACGGGCGGCTTCTCTGATAACCGGGATAAGGGAGAAACACCCTGAAGCTCCTATTATCGTGATGCAGAGTGTTATACGTGAAAGCGGATACTTCAACAGGGAAGGAGGCGAAAAAGTCAGGCAGCAGAATATCGCAATCGAGGAAGAGGTCCAGAAACTCCTGGACAAGGGAATGGACAAATTGTATTTCATTCCTGCCGATGATTTCCTCGGTGACGACCACGAGGGGACGGTGGATGGGACCCACCCGAATGACCTGGGCTTCGACAGGATGATCAGGGTCATCCAGCCCGCACTGACGGATATTTTTACAAAAGAAGGTATCATACGGTAGAAAATGAAGAAATCAGTATATCTGATATTATCTGAGGGCTAATAAATTACATGACTGATAAAACGATTCTTTACAAATGAAAGCAAAAATCTGTATAGCGGCTATTGTCTTGTCAATGGCCGGTAATGTGGATGCCTGGTCACAGCGCAGGCACGTCAATATCCCGGATCTTCCCGGCTACGTCACTCTGAAAGCGGATATGCATACGCATACCATCTTTTCGGACGGCCGTCTCTGGCCGGACGCCAGGGTCGAGGAGGCGTGGAAAGACGGACTGGATGTCATTGCCTTGACGGATCATAGCAATTACAGATCCCCGGTCATCAGCAAGTACCTTGTGTGCGACGACTTAAACGCCGCTTATGACGAGGCGCTTGACGCTGCACGCCAGCTGGGTATGACTTTGATAAAAGGCTCTGAGGTCACCCTCAAAGGTATGGGTGATTTCAATGTTTACTTCATAGACGACTTGAATGACGTAAAGGTTGTGGATGGTGACGGTGCGCGATCCTTGAGAATAGCAAAGGAAAAAGGGGCGTTCATACAGTGGAACCATCCTCTTAAAAAATGGAGCGAAAAGCACGAGGCCCTCTACCAAGAGGGAATTTTTCGTGCAATCGAAGTCTATAATTACGACAAAGTTTACGAGCACGCGTGCAAATGGGCCGATGAGAGGGATATGTTTATTACCTGCGGTTCGGATACCCATAACCTTACGGAAGTAAGGCAAAAGGAAAACCACCGTCCTATGACTTTGATTTTCGCGAAGGAAAATACTCCCGAGTCCATAAGGGAGGCTATGGAGGACCATCGCACGGCTATTTATTATGCTGATACGCTTATGGGTCATATGAAGCATCTGGCGGCTTTGTTCGATGCAGGCGTAAGCATCAGATGTATGCCTCGTGTCCCTGGAAAGAAAAAGTGCTACATCCAGATAGACAACACCACTGATATCAATTTTACTCTGGATCTGGTACGGCAGAGTCCCGATGTGCGGCTTCCGAAAGAAATCCGTTTCGGAGCGAATAAAACCACTCAGATCTTAATGTTCGACATGAAACCTGACTGTGTCAAGACCGACCCTTTCCTCGGTGTATATAGGGTGAAGAATTGCAGGACCTTGTCCGGAAAGCATCTGGAAATAGAATTGAGAAACAATGAGATAAACGTCCTTTGACGACCTTGACAATCACTGAATATTTTGTCAAACCTGCGGAAATGTCAATTATGGTACCCTCAGACGGCTTCGTTCTCCTTTCTTCTCTTCCGGTAGAGCTGCCAGGAGTTGTAGACGTTGTGCCAGATGCTTCAGTTAGTTAAATTTCGTCAAACTCACGTTAAAATATTAATTATTCATTAAAAAGATGACTATAAAGAAATTGGCATTAGTGCTCCTTTCAATGGCCGCCTTGTCGATCTCGGCGGCGTCTTCCGCGCCCGGCGGCCCTCTTCCGGACAATCCATATACGCGGGAGCATTTTCTCGGAATATGCAAGGCTGAAGGCGTCGAACTGCCGTCAGAGTGGAAAAAACCTTCGGACATCTGCGTCACTACAGCCATGAAGAATCTTCAGCGGACCTATGTCGGGGAGAATTATCTCGGTCCGGAGCCTCCGGGGCTCAACCGTACGGTGGGCTCCTACACCGAGGCTTGCGTCTGGTTCGAAACAATCTTCGGCAGGGAGGTACCCGCAGGCAATGCCTACATCCCGGCACATATGGAACAGGAACCGGACAGGATTGAGATTGCGCGCCTATGCGCCCATGCGGCATGCGTCAATCCCAGGAAGTCGACGGATGTCGGAAGGCGCTATACTCCGGCCAACTATGACGAAGCGCTGGTCCCTTCCTATAGCCTTCCGGATCCTTTGAAGATGCAGAACGGGAAGCCCGTGCGCAGTGCCAGGCAGTGGATGCGCCACCGCCGTCCGGAGCTGCTCTCCCTGTTTGAGAAAGAGATGTTCGGCCGCGCCCCGGGAAGGCCTGAAGACATGTGGTTCGAGACCCTTTACCGGGATGACAAAGCCCTTGGAGGGAAGGCCGTCCGCAAGGAGGTCCGGGTCCATTTCGACCGCAGCGGAAAGCATTACCTGCGTCTTTTGGTCTATACGCCTTCGGATGCAAAGGGGCCGGTGGCAACCTTCCTCGGAATCAATTTTAAGGGAAACTGGGCCGTGAGCCGTGAGGAAGGAATATTGATGCCCACGGAAGAAGAGATGAAGGCCTACGGCCGGGTGGAGACGCTCGTCAGGGGAGAAGCGGAAAGCCGCTGGCCCCTGGAGATGATTACCTCCGCCGGCTACGGGGTCGCAACTTTCTACCGCGGGGACATAGATCCGGATTATGACGATGGTTTCCAGAACGGAGTGCACCCTCTCTATTATAGGGACGGGCAGGATTATCCGGATCCGGACGAGTGGGGAACCATCGCGGCATGGGCATGGGGCCTTCGGCGCGCGTTGGACTATCTGGAGACCGATCCAGATGTCGATGCACGCCGGGTGGCCGTAATCGGACACAGCCGTCTCGGAAAAACCGCCCTTTGGGCCGGGGCGCAGGACGAGCGCTTTGCAATGGTTATCTCCAATAACTCCGGAAACTGCGGAGCGGCGCTGTCGCGTCGCCATTTCGGCGAGACACTCCTGAAAGTCAACCGCCACAGGCCGCAGTGGTTCTGCGACAATTTCCTTAAATACAACGAGAACGAGGCTTCGCTGCCTTTCGACCAGCACGAACTTATTGCACTCTGCGCTCCTCGGCCTGTTTACGTGGCCAGCGGTACGGAGGATATCAACGCCGATCCCAAAGGAGAGTTCCTCGCCTTGAAGGAGGCGTCGGCGGTGTACCGACTGTTCGGAAAGACAGGCCTGGACGGAGTCTCGATGCCGGAGCCTGACACCCATGTCGGCGTCGGCGCGCTAGGCTACCATGTCCGCACCGGGAAACATGACATCACGGCCTTTGACTGGCAGCAATATATCCTTTTTGCAGAGGGACGGCTTTGAGCCATCCTGGCGTTACGGATTCTATATGCCAAATTATTAAACGATCCGGTAGTTTCGTTCCTCTTTCATCGCTTCCTACAGGGTTGCCTGTAGGAAGCGATTTAGGAGTCCGGGGTCACTTCGGGCCGCTTTCCGCGTCTTCAAGGCGGAAAGCGGCATTCAAGTTCTATGAGAGGTCAGAGCCGGCAACGCAGCGACTCCGGCAAGGCCCCATTGGGGATCATCCTCGCCGGAGCTTATTCCCGTCTATTCCTGGCTGTCGAAGAAATCAATCAGTGAATACACGTTGTAATTGACGTTCTTCATATAATCGGCAAGGTACGGGAACATCTTGTAGTCATTCCCATAAAGGCCCTTGTTGCAAGGTTTGTTCGAATTGTCAGGGAAATCGTCATCCTGGTACTTGAACCAGTGCCAACCGACACAATTCTTGCATTCCAGCAGTCCCAGGGTAAAATGCTGATACGCATAGGCACGGTCATACTGCGTCTTCACGGCAAAACCCGCGCCCGAAGTGTTCGGCAGGTCCGAATCCATCCCCTTGGTATAGAACTCAGTCACGAGGAAAGGAGTGTCGGTCCACTTTTCCCACTGGACAATTTTGGTGGTGTTTTCCGGACTCCAGCGACTGTAGTAGTTTATGCCGATGATGTCGCAGTAACGGCCGGCTGCCTCGATAACCCCTTGCAAGTACATCGGCTGACCGTTCAGGCGGGAGCCCAGATACATCATCCCGGGGTCGAACTTCTTGATTGCTGCAGCGACATACTTGTAGTACTGCTCCGCCACGATACCGGCGAACTCGGAGTTGTCCCAGTCGTCTATCTCGTGCTTCTCGTCATAACCCTTGTCAGCCATAAACTTGAGGGCAGCCTGCTTGGCCGGGTCATTGTCATCCACGATACCGAGGAACCTCTCGAGTATCCGCGGATGGGATCCGCCGAGCGTGGTGAAATCTATTTCGTTGTCGGAGAACACTCCCAGCACGTTAGGATCATCCTTGTAGGGGCCGAAGCATATAGGAGCGTAGTAGTCGCAGAACTCCTCCCATCCGGGATAGAACACAAGCCCGATAAGCTTGTCATAGTCGTCTCCGTCTGGGCCCTTCGGGTAGTCATATTTCATATAGCTCTTGAAAGTGCCGATAAAGCTCACGGACGGAGCGAGAGTGAGACGTTTCTCGGGATGGGCCGTATTGTAGTTCTGGATGAGGTTATAGGCATTGGAGCAGAAAGCGCCGGTGCCGTGGATACCCTTGGACCAGAGTTCGGCGGCGGAAATCTCGAGCCACTTCTCGTCGGTGCCGAAACGCTCGTTCCAGGCAGCTGCGCAACGTGCGGAACCACCCTTGCGGAAGGAAGTCACACTGCGCTCGTAGCGGATGTTCCCGAGAGGATCGACTATCCACCAGCGGCCGTCGATCTTCTTCACATAAAAGCGTCCGGTAGCCTCCTGCGCAGGCAACGACTTGTTTCCGCCATAAGCATCCAGAGATGGCTCATAAGAGGCACGGCTGGTATCAGGCAGAAAATTGCACAAATTGTACAGGATGCGGGTCTTCTGCGGTTTCCACGTTATCGATGAAGGATCCGACACTTCGCCCTGGGCACGGTAAACGATGATGGGCCGGTATGCGGTCTTGTGCTTCGAGGGGGAATAGAATTCAACCGGAAGCGTAACGTATGACTGAAGTACAGCATCGTCCTCCCCAAGGGAATGGAGCATCGTGCTGTCCGGAAGTACGGTTCCGTCTCCACCCACGTCCCCACCTCCGGGAATCACGGGTTTTTCTTCGCTCTGGCAGGATATAAAGAGCAGCGCTGCGGCGACGGCAGCCAATTTATGAATTTTGAGTATCATATCTGTCTGTTTTTTCATTTCAACGCCGGATTCCGCCCGGCGGGCGGCAGACTCTACTTCTGCAAAGTCATCTTCTTGAAGCAGCGGGCGAAACGGGCGCCGCCGCGCTTGGCCATCGTGGCATTGTCCAGAGCACCCACACGCAGGTAATAAGCCTTCGTGACATCCTCGGCTGATTCGGTGCTGGACCAGTAACTGTCCCCGTTCGTATCATCCCCCTTGGAATTGAAAGGGTCTCCCCCGTTGTCCGTGAGAATCTTCTCGAACTCGACCCGGGCAGAATACTGCTGAGGGTAATTCTCAGCGAGGCTTGCCGGAGTGCCCTTCTCGCAAGCCTCCCAGCTGGAGACTCCGTTGACTGTTGCAAACATACTCTGGAGTTCGTTCTTGGAAGGAAGGTACCAGCCCTCGCCCATCGAAGCGCAATACTGAGCCGCATAGAACTTGTCAGCCTCGTCCAATGCAAGAATCTTCGCCGTATTCGACTCACCGTCATCCTGATCAAGGGCACCTGTAGGAACATTCTGAACCGATACGTCACACCAGCCTCCAGTCGCTGCAAGACGCTTCAGGGACATTATCTTGACATCGGTTTCGTTCTCAGGATTCTGCCACACCACGACTCCTCCGCCGTGAACTTCCCTGAGATGCGAAACCACTGTGATTCCGGGTTCCTGCTGGACGAATACGTTGCGTGAAGTGCTCATCAGTTCGGGACCGGCTGTGATGGTGACGTTGGCACTGCGGAAAGTCCTACCCTCGTTGCGGGTCAGGGCCTTGAATATCACGGTAGTGGTCCCAAGGAACGTGGACACGGAAACGTCGAGCCAGTCCGAAGGATCCACCTCGTCAGGGAAGGAAATGCGAAGATCGTCGTAATTCGTCGTGACATTCAGATTTCCGAAACTGCCGGCTTCCGCTCCGATGGTGACGGATTTAGCCGACAGGCTCAACTGCGGCGCCGGGGTCAACTCTCCGATGACACGCATACAGCGGGTCAGGCGGTTGCGGGACTTTTTCGTTCCGGTGCCCGTAGCCATCGATCCGAACTTGAAGTAGTATGCCTCGGCGTTCGTGAGTTCAGATTCGGTGCTGGTCCAGTAACTCTGGCCGCTGGTAGTGGTTTCAGGGTTCGGATTCATCACAGCGGCGCCGGCGGATTCAAGGATTGCGTCGAAACGCTCCCGAGCCTGCACATCCGCAGTCTTGGAACTGCTTCCGTTCCACGCCGTGTAAACAGACATCCACTCGTCCAGCGATGGCAGATACCACTCCTGTCCGAGTTCATCGCAGTGCATCATGGCAGGATAATTCTCGGGATAGTGCGAGGATGCGCGGATCAGCGCGGTGTTTTCCCGGCCATCGCTGCGTGACAGGCATCCGATCCGCTCGCCAAGGTCGGACCAGGTGAGTTCCTCGGCGTATCCGAGTTCCAGCACGCGACCTGCCGTCGAATCTACGGGATCCACAAAGACCACCACGCCACCCCCGGCCAGGTCTCCGAGGTGCAGTTTCTTTCTTTCAACGGGATCATCCCCCACTGCCGGGGAATCGCACGACGATGCCACCGCAATCGCCGCAACGAGAATCGATAATTTCAGTGTTCTCATCATAAGTGGTTTAGCGATGCAAATAAAGGAAAGAAAAAGATGCCTCCGGTATCAAATTAATACGCAAAAATCTCAGATAAGTCCAACTCCCCTCCGCCCTGGCCCATAGTCTTCTGAGCCATCTTGGCGAAGGGGAGTAAGCCTGCTGTCAGTGACTATTCCGATTCCGGCACGCTCTGGACGCATCTTACCGAGCAACCCCATCCGGGGTACCCGTAAGTAACCATAGAAACATCGCTGGAGTAACCCCTTGAATTGAAGCACAGAAGATTGACATCCCAATCCGAGTCTGCCGCCCAGTACATTCCAAGGCCCCATCCTGATTCGGTTTCACGACGGTGAAGCGACAGTTCGTCGTATGCACGGAAGGTTTCTTCGCTGATTGATTCGTATCCGCTGATGTTTCCTGCTGCATTATAGAGGGTTTTGGTTCCGTTGATATAGCCTGCAATGGGGAATTCGAGGAATTTGTCCTGGTCGGAATTCCAGACTTCCCAGATGTAGGCCGTACCGTCACTGGTGACTGAAGAGAAGCTGGCTCCGCAATGAGAGGTCCTTGTAGCTTTGTTCTTGTGTCCGGCATCTGTGATGAAGGCTACCATTTCGTCGCGGGACGGCAGTCTCCATCCCTCAGGACAAGGATTTCCCTTGCCCTTGGCGAGTTCCTCGGGGGTATCTGTTTCAAGCCAGGTCTCTCTGACAATTGTAGTCATGGGATCTCCGTAGGTGTACCACCAGAAACTGCTGCCATAGAAGGTATCATCGTCAGGAGTTCCTGCAAAGTTATATTTCGAGTCATAGCTTGCAACGGCGAACTTGGTGGACGGATTGTCGCAATAGGCATATTGTCCGGCTTTACGGCCAAACTGATAGTATTTGCCGAAAGGATGGCTGAGGTCAAATCCAAGATTTACGGGATACCATCTAAGAGAGCCTATCTGCACGGGGTCTGCAGTCCAGTCGCCTGCAACAATCTCTCCCGCACCACATTCCTGGATTATGTCAAGGGGATAGCCCATCATTGTCTGCCCGAAGCAGGAAAAACTGGCAGGAACGGTATTGGCAACGGTGGACGACAAGGAGTTATTGGGCCTGCGCAGAAGTTCACATTCCATAAGATAAGACCCGTCCTCCTGAAGGATTGCGTCGTAACTGTTGATTCTGTAGATGCTGTTGCAGGATTCGATGTTGAGATTGGCATAGTTCCCGGCATTGCTGTGCAGGTAGAACCGGCTCGTACCTCCTGTTCTGGGGATTGAAAGGGACGAAACGGGCTCGGAACCGGGAGCAGTGAGGATATGGCAGAAGTATGGCACCAGAGGCTGGGCGGACATTCCGACCGTGACCGATGAGAGTGTATTCTGCTCGAATCTTATTCCCGAAGCCCCTGCAATTATGGTCTTTTCAATGGTTCCCTGGTCGGTGTAGAGCACTATCTGGAGCTTGTCACCGGGAGCGATGACCATAGGACGGGTGCAGAAGAGAAGGTCGAAGCTTCCGTCGGGATTGACTGGACGCCCTATAACCGAGGCTCTGGTGGACTTGCTGCCGGTCTTTCCTGATTCTTCGTCATTGCCATAGTTGAGTATCACATAGTTACGGCCGCTCTTGTCGGAACTCAGAGAAGCGTTCATCACGTTTATATAGGAGATTCCGGACATAGAGTACCCTTCGGGAGCATAGATGACGGCCTTGATTATGGTTGCGTCGGCCGGGAGTCCCTTCAGAGCAATTCTGGCGTGGGTGCAGAGCCTTTCGAAGACAAGGTCAATGGTCATTCCGTCTGTAATCTCGGTGTATTCATTTCTGGAAATGGCAAGCATCACGTCAGCCAAAGGGTCAAAGCTCCCTTCGGGGGGATACTGTCCCCTCTCGCCAGACCTGGTCCCGACGAAAACGCCCCAGTCCCATTTTGAGACATTGCCGAGGACGAAGGTTGCGTCAAGGGGATAAACGGCGTGGAAGCGGTAAGCTCCTCCGGTGGGCACGGACTCTTTGTCGGGGAATGAAATCGAGAAGTTTGCCTTCGAGCCGTCTGCCGTTACCACTCCCTCGTTGGAACTCAGGCAGGCAACAACTTCAGGGACGGGGCCACCCTCTGACCATTTGTTGTCTTCAACCATATTGTTGCGGTCGGAGATGGCTACGGCGAGATATTCGCCAGAAGGACTCCATATGACATCGTTTCCTGAAAGCATGGTCCTCTGGGAAGAAGACGTGGATGACTTCTCTCCCGACAGATAAAGGGTTACCGAAGAGTCGTGGTTGATTTTCTCCGGGTCGTTCACTTTCTGGCAGGATGCTGCGAGCACCGCCAGCGAAACAAAAAGAATTGATGTTGATTTCATGGCTGTTCGAGGAAAAGAAGTCAATATTCTCCGTTGTCAACGAGACCGTAATCGTTTCCTGCGCTGTTGGCCTCTCCGTCGATGACTCCGTTGGTTGATTCGAATCCATATACAATACTGGAGCAGAGAATGCCCGTCGGACTGACTGTCCGGCAAAGGCACAGGTCTGGCGAGATGTAGTGAGTTTTTGTCTTCATAAAAGCATATAAACAAAACGATACAAAACTAGCGGACCTGCGCTTTTTGGGATTCGAAAAAGCGAACAACAAATTTGAAAATTGGAACAAAATGGCCTGTGGAGAGGTTACTCGCCGTCGTTTCGGTACTGGGCAGGAGTTTTCCCGACAGACTTCTTGAACAGAGTGCTGAAGTAGGCGGCGTCGTTTATCCCGCATTTCTGGGCAACCTCCCAGATTGGAAGCGCGCTGTTTCGAAGCAGGTCTTTTGCGGTGGAGATACGTATCCTTTGTACCAGGTCGGAGGTGGTCTCTCCGGTGATTGATTTGACCTTCCTGTTCAGATGAGTGCGGGAAACGAACATCTTCGACGCTATCTCCTCGAAATCCACCTTTCCCGAGACCATAGCCTGACGGACAAGGAATTCGAGGGACTCGATGAACTTAGCATCGTTGGCGGAGGCTGACGAAGGAGTTTCGAGAGCATGGGGGATTCCCGGGACATTGGAGATTCCGGGAGATTGGGAAATTCCAGAAGCACTGGGGCTCCCCGAGACATTGGCGCACCCCGGGACATTGGCGCACCCCGGGACATTGGCGCTACCAGGCTTTATGGACGAGGGGCTTGAAGCGGGCACTTCGATGCTCTTTCTGCGGAGGAGAATCAGCAGTATTGTCACTGCCAGAAGAGCTATGGCAGAGATTATGACTATGAGATTGAATCTCTTCTTGTAGCGGTCGCGTTCCGAGAGGAGCTCATTGTTGCGGTAGCGGGCGTGCATCTCGTTGAGCCCCATATTCATCTGGCTGTCGTAGAGAGAATCGCGAAGCTGACTGTAGCGATGCATCTGCAGGGCCGATTGGGCTGGGTCGGACGACATAAGGGCCTTGCTCAGGCCAAGCCTTGCACGGCTTTCATTGTAGGAATCTCGCCGTGGAGCGAAGACGGAGATTGCATCCCTGAAGCAGGCCGCAGCCTCGTCACTGTTACCCTCATAGAGCAGAATCTCTCCGTACAGATTGCGGCTGATAGCCCAGGACTGAAGATTGCCCGATGCTTTCAGCACTGGAATCGCCTTGTCGAGGCAATCCCTCGAAAGAAGGGTGTCGCCAAGAGACAGATATGCCGCGGCCATCTGGGAAAGCCTGATTGCCGCCTTGTCGGTGCGGCCTGTGGCGGTGTCGATTTCATAAGCCCTTTTTGAGAACTCCAGGCTCTTGTCGAACTTTCCCATTCCGTGGTAAATCTCTGCAGCCATTCCGCAGCGAACTGCAAGTTTGAGGGAGTCGTTCTCCTGCTGGCAGAGCCTGATGGCCTCGAGTATATATTTCTCGCCCTCAGCGGGTTGCCTCGATGCGAGGCATATCCCGGCTAACGTATTGAGTGAATATGTGATACGGCTGATGTCATTGAGTTGTCTGCCGAGTTTGAGGGTCCGGCGGGCATACTCGAGGGACGAGGGATAGTCGGACTTGCGGAAATACAGTATCGAGATCAGGTTAGAGCAGTCGGCTTCAAGAAGAAGAGGGTCGGGCCCTGATGAGCCCTGGACCTTGGAAGTCCTGGGTTTGGAGAGATGGGGATTGAGCTTAGGGCAGAGTCGGAGGGCCTTCAGGGAGTATTCCATCGAGCGCTCATATTCCTGACAGTCAAAATACCATTCCCCGGCCCAGTACCAGGTCAGGGCTTTGAGGGTTCTGTCAGGTAGGTTTTCAGAAGGCAATAGAGGCTCGTCGGGGTCGAGAAAATCCTCAGCGGAAAGAATGTCGAAAAAGAGACGGGCAGTCTGAAGAGCATCTGTTCCTTTTTGATTGTCAAAGACCCGAATCAGCGAATCGACCTTGCTTTGTAAAACTGTTTCTCCCCGTAGTGTAACGGACAGGGTGGCAAGGGGCAAGGCAAGTGCCAAGAATCGGAACAGCTTCATATCCTTAAATGGCTCGACAGGTCATTCACAATGGCTCAACAGGTCATTCGGCCGGCAATATACAAAAAAATCGGCTATTCTGCCGGATGTATTCACAGCCGGGGCTTGTCTGAACTGACGGCGGGACTGAGGGCAGGACTGAGGGCGGCGTCGATGAGGTGCGTCCTTCTTCCGAAGAAGTTGCGCTGACGGTCGAAGCCGAGTTGAATGTTTAAAACTCATGTTATTGATGGTCTATTTGAGCTTTACAATATGAGGAAGATTTTCGGCGCATACCGATTCCACGTTCTCTATGATAGACTCGCAGGTGGATTTAGGAATCCTGATCTTGGTGCCAGCCTTGATTACGAGATCTTTTCCCGGATTGCCGTCGTAGAAGAGCGAGGTGGCATGCTGACCGTTCGATCCTTCCGGCGAATAGGTTATGTCGTAAGCCGGTGCAAGGCTCCA
>JAQXJU010000021.1 GCA_029009115.1 Bacteroidales bacterium
GAGATATTTCGGAGGTATCAAACTCGGGGTCCCCGGCCTGATTAAGGCATATAAGGAAGCCACCGCCGACGCCCTCCGCAATGCCGAGATAATCAGTAAGATAGCCGGAAACACCTGGAGACTCGACTTCCCGTACGACAGTATGCCCAAAGTAATGAAAGTGGTAAAGGAACTTGCACTTCAGCCTTCTTCGACCGATTTCGGACTGGAATGCAGCCTCGAAGTCAGGGTTCGTCTGACCCTCGAAGACAGTTTCACAGAGCGTCTCAGCGACCCCGCAATCAAAATGATGCGTCTGTAATCTTCAGAAGACATTGGGGCAGGCTGGGCGGCTCGGCCCTCTGGGGTAGGTTGGGGGGCCTCGTCCCTCTGGGGTAGGTTGGGGGGTCTCGTCCCTCTGGGTAGGTTGGGGGGCTCAACCCTCTTCAACGCGCCGCCGTGAAATTCACCTTCGGGACGGACCCCCGTCAGAAGGGCTTCAGAGGCACATTGGTTTCGAAGGTGAATTTCACCGGTTGGCGCGACCCCCGTCAGAAGTGCCTCAGAGGCCGTTTCGGGAATCTCGTGAAATTCACCTTTCGAGATGACCCCCTTCAGAAGGGCTTCTGGGGCAGGTTGGTATCGGAGGTGGAACGACTTTGTGTCCACCTCGGAGCCATACCCCCTCTACAATGCCCTCAGAGGCACATTGGTCTCAGAGGTGAATTTCACCGGTTGGGGTTACCCCTGCCAGAAGTGCCTGAGAGGCCGATTCGATGATCTCGTGAAATTCACCTTCGGGACGGACCCCAGTCAGAAGGCCTTCAGAGGCACCTTGTCTTTCGAGGTGAATTTCACTGGTCTGGGTTACCCCTGCCAGAAGCACCTCTGGGGGTTGTTGGGTGCAGAGGTCACCCGTCTGGGCAGTCTCGTAATGCCCCCCCGCTGCCACCCTCTATGCCCACCCACAATGCCCCCCTTCCACCTCCCACAATCCTCCCCTTTTCGCTTCAGCAGGGTGCGTGAACTTCTTGCATTTTTAAAAAATTCAAAATAACTTTATTGATTCAAACATTAAACGCTATATGGCAAAGCACGTTTTCAATGCAGGCCCCTGCCTGCTCCCGGACAAAGTCTATGACAAGGCTGTCGATGCCATCCGGAATTTTGCCGGTACCGGTGTATCGCTTCTCTCCATCTCGCACAGGACCAAGGAGTGGGATGCAGTGATGGACGGTACCAGGGCTCTTTGGAAAGAACTTCTTGACATCCCCGAAGGATATGAAACAGTCTTCCTTGGAAGCGGAGCAAGTATGCAGTTCCTGATGACCCCTATGAACTTCCTCGAAAAGAAGGCCGGATACCTCGATACCGGAGTCTGGGCCTCAAAGGCTCTCAAAGAGGCAAAAGGATTGGGAGATGCCTCGGCAATTGCTTCCTCAAAGGACCGCAACTACTGCTACATTCCCAAAGGCTACGAGATTCCCTCTGACCTTGACTACTTCCATATCACCACCAACAATACTATCTACGGAACGCAGATTCACGAGGATATCGACTGCCCCGTGCCTCTGATTGCCGATATGAGCTCGGATATCCTTTCCCGCCCCGTTGATGTGGGCAAATACGCTATGATTTACGGCGGAGCCCAGAAGAATGCAGGAACTGCCGGCGTAGCCTTCTGCATCATCCGCAAGGATGCCCTCGGAAAAGTCAGCCGCTACATTCCCACGATGCTCGACTACCGTGTCCACATCGACAAGCTCTCGATGTTCAACACCCCTCCCGTATTCTCTATCTACGTTATGTACGAGACCCTCAAGTGGGTCAAGGAGATGGGCGGAGTCAAGGCTCTTCAGGAAATCAACAAGCGCAAGGCCAGGACCCTTTACGATGAGATCGACCGCAACTCCCTCTTCCGCGGCACAGCCGATGTTGCCGACCGTTCCCAGATGAACATCTGCTTTGTGATGACCCCCGGCAACGAAGCCCTTGCCGACGAATTCCTTGCCTTCTCCAAGGAGAGGGATATCGTCGGAATCAAGGGACACCGCTCTGTCGGAGGATTCCGTGCATCAACCTACAACGCTTGCACCCAGGAGGATGTCGATACCCTCGTCAAGGCTATGCAGGACTTCGAAAAGCAGCACGCATAACTATGAAGATACTTCTTGCAACCCAGAAACCCTTTGCCGCAGCTGCCGTCAGCGGAATCAGGGAGATAGTCGAAACGGCCGGCCATACCCTCGAAATATTCAAGGAATACGAGAGCCAGTCCGAACTCGTGGCGGCAGTAGGCGATGCCGATGCAATGATAGTGCGCTCCGACAAAGTGACTGCCGAAGTCATTGCGGCAGCCCCGCGCCTGAAGATAGTGGTCCGTGCAGGAGCCGGATATGACAACATCGACCTCCAGGCCGCCTCTGAAAGGGGAGTGGTGGTTATGAACACCCCCGGCCAGAATGCCAATGCAGTGGCTGAACTCGCCATCGGGCTTATGATTTATATGAGCCGTACCCAGTTCACACCCGCAACCGGAAGCGAGATTCAGGGCAGGACCATAGGCATCCAGGCCTTCGGCAATGTCGGAAGGCTGGTCGGTGCCAAGGCTTCAGCCCTCGGAATGAAGGTCAAGGCCATAGACCCCTTCCTTGACCCGGCCAGAATTGCGGAAGGCGGAGCCGAGCCCGTAGAGGACCTCGCCGCCCTGTACTCAGGTTGCGATTTCGTATCCATCCACATACCCGCGACTCCCCAGACTGCCCGTTCGATAGGATACGAGCTGATTTCCAAGATGCCCAAGGGAGCTGTCCTTGTCAACACCGCCCGTAAGGAAGTGATTGATGAAGAAGGGCTTATGAAGGCTCTTGAAGAAAGGCCCGACCTGAAGTATGCCGCCGATGTCGCTCCCGACAACTACGACCAGCTTCGCAGCCGCTTCGGTCTCAGGGTCTTTGCCACTCCCAAGAAGATGGGGGCTCAGACCTCAGAGGCCAACGTGAACGCCGGGCTCGCAGCGGCAAGACAGATTGTTGACTATTTTGCGACAGGCAACAACCGCTTTCAGGTAAACAGATAATGGTAAGAGTCAAACCTTTTGCGGCCCTCAGGCCCCCGCGCAATCTCGTTACAGAGATAGCAGCACCTCCCTATGACGTGGTCAACTCCAGAGAGGCAAAAGCAATGGCCGGGGAGAAGTCTCTCCTGCACATCACCCGTCCCGAGATTGACTTCGATCCCATTGCCGACGAGCACTCCCAGCCCGTTTACGACAAGGCTGTAGAAAACTTCCGCAGCTGGCAGGAGAAAGGATGGCTCGTGCGCGACCCCAAGCCCTGCTACTACGTGTATGCCCAGACTATGGACGGGCGCACCCAGTACGGTTTTGTGCTCTGTGCCCATTGCGACGACTATCTCAACGGAACTATCAAGAAGCACGAGCTGACCCGCAAGGACAAGGAAGACGACAGAATGATTCACGTCCGAATCCAGAATGCCAACATCGAGCCCGTATTCTTCGCGTTCAAGCACAACTCCGGTCTTGAAGAGATACTCTCGCAGGTCGCTGCAGGCCCTTCGGAATACCGTTACACCGATTCCAACGGCTTCGGCCACGAGTTCTGGACAGTCACCGACGACGCCCTGATTGGACGAATCAGCGACCTCTTTACCTGTGAGGTCGATGCTTTTTACATCGCCGACGGGCATCACCGCTCCGCCGCAGCCGCAAGGGTAGGAGCCGAGAAGGCTGCCCTTAAAGCGGGACGCACCGGTGAAGAGGAGTACAATTGGTTCATGGCTGTAGCCTTCCCCGAAAGCCAGCTCAGAATCATAGACTACAACAGGGTGGTCAAAGACCTTAACGGCCTTAGCCATAAACAGTTCCTTGAACTTCTGTCGGAAGATTTCGAGATAGTTGCCAAGGGCCCCGAGGCCTTTCGCCCCGAGCATCTCCACAACTTTTCGATGTATCTTGGAGGTCAGTGGTACTCGCTGACTGCCAGGCCCGGGCGCTATGACGACTCCGACCCCATAGGGGTTCTCGACGTTACCATCCTGTCGAATCTGGTCCTCGACCGCATACTTGGAATCCACGATCTCCGCACTGACTCGAGAATAGATTTCGTGGGAGGAATCAGAGGCCTTGGCGAACTGTCCGCCAGGGTTGACAGCTCCGAGATGGAGGTGGCATTTGCCCTGTATCCCGTCTCGATGAAACAACTCACCGATATTGCCGACAGCGGCAATATAATGCCACCCAAAACGACCTGGTTCGAGCCCAAACTCCAATCGGGTCTGGCTATTCACACCCTCGACTGACTGCTATGAATACCACTGCGGATACCTCTGTTATCCACCGGACACTAAAGGACTTCTTCGGATTCGACTCTTTCAAGGGCAATCAGGAAGAAGTAATCAGACATCTAATGAGCGGCGGCGATGCCTTCGTTCTGATGCCTACGGGCGGAGGGAAATCCCTCTGCTTCCAGCTCCCTGCCCTCATAATGGAGGGTACTGCCGTGGTAATCTCACCTCTGATAGCCCTGATGAAGAATCAGGTTGATGCCATACGTGGCTTTGTTTCAGGCAACGAGTCCATCGCGCACTTCCTGAATTCGTCGCTTTCCAGAGTGCAGATCGACGAGGTTCGCAGCGACCTTCTGGCCGGCAGGACCAAGATACTCTATGTAGCCCCGGAATCCCTGACAAAGGAAGAGAACGTAGCCCTGCTGCGCGAGATAAAAGTATCCTTCTTTGCAATTGACGAGGCTCACTGCATCTCGGAGTGGGGCCACGACTTCCGCCCGGAGTACCGCCGTATCAGGTCGATAGTCGAGAGCATAGGCCGCACTCCCATCATTGCGCTCACGGCAACAGCCACCCCCAAGGTACAGAGCGACATACTCAAGAACCTCGGAATCTCAGATGCAAGGGTGTTCAAATCCTCGTTCAACAGGCCCAATCTCTACTACGAGCTGCGCGACAAGGTCGAGCCCGAGAAGGACATCATCAAGTTCATACGCCAGAATCCCGGCAAGTCGGGAATCATCTACTGCCTCAGCCGCAAGAAGGTTGAGGACATGGCTACCCTTCTGACTATCAACGGAATATCGGCACTGCCTTATCACGCGGGACTCGATGCCAAAACCCGAGCCGAGAATCAGGACAAGTTCCTGATGGAAGAGGTGAGGGTGATAGTCGCAACCATAGCCTTCGGAATGGGAATTGACAAGCCAGACGTGCGTTTCGTAATTCATCTCGACATTCCAAAGAGCATAGAAAGCTACTATCAGGAGACCGGTAGGGCAGGCCGCGACGGACAGGAGGGCATTTGCATAGCCTACTACAGTTACAAGGATATCCAGAAGCTTGAAAAGTTCATGCAGGGCAAGCCTGTCTCGGAGCAGGAAATCAACCGCCAGCTGCTTTCTGAGGTGGTCTCGTACGCCGAGTCCACCCAGTGCCGTCGCGTAAACCTTCTGCACTACTTCGGCGAGGAGTTCCCCAAGGAAAACTGCGGCAATTGCGACAACTGTCTCCACCCCAGGCCCAGCTTCGACGGGCGCAAGGAGATGGCTCTGGTCATCAGGCTCATCGAGGCCCTGCCCGAGCACTTCAAGGTGGACCATCTGGCCGCCATACTCTGCGGGAAGGGCAATTCGATAATAAAGTCTTACAAGCACGATACCCTCGAGTTCTTCGGTGCCGGCTCTGCTCATAGCGAAAAGTTCTGGTGTACCGTTGTGCATCAGGGACTTACTCGCGGCCTCCTGTCGAAGGAGATAGAGAGTTACGGCCTGATTCACGTAACCGACGCGGGACGCAGCTTCCTTGAGCACCCCTACGAACTGAGGTTCTCGGAGGACAGGGTTTTCCAGGACAGCGGTGCCGACCCCGATGACGACGAAGCGCCTTCGGGAAGAGTGGCCGTCTCGGGCGGAGAAGGAGACCCCGTACTTCTTGCGATGCTCAAGAACCTCCGCAAGGATATGTCCCGCAAGCTGAATCTCCAGCCCTGGATAATATTCCAGGATACAGCGCTTGCAGATATGTCCATACTCTATCCCATTACTCTTGACGAACTCAAGAACTGCCAGAGCGTAGGTGACGGCAAGGCCCGCAAGTTCGGCAAACCTTTCGTCGAGCTCATACGCAAGTACGTCGAGGAGAACGAGATAGAGCGTCCCGAAGACTTCGTTATCAAGTCGGTGCCCAGCAAGTCCGAGAACAAGATATTCATTATCAAGAGTATAGACAAGCGTATGGCTCTTGAGGACATAGCCTCGAACACGGGACTCGACCTTGACGAGCTGATGTCGGAGATAGAGGCGATAGTTTCGACCGGAACAAAGCTCGACCTTAACTATTATATCAGCGAAGTTCTCGACCCCGAGATTGTCGAGGAGATTTTGAACTATTTCCGCGAGGAGGCTTCCTCGGACTCGCTCAAGGATGCCCTTGCCGATTTGGGTGACGAATACGACGAAATGGAAGTGAGGCTTGTCCGAATCAAATTCCTTTGTGAAGTGGCATCATGATTCCTCAGGAGACCGTAGATCAGATACTTGATGCAGCCCGTATCGAGGAGGTTGTGGGTGACTTCGTGACGTTGAAGCGTCGCGGAGCCAACTTTGTTGCCTGCTGTCCCTTCCATAACGAGAAGACGCCGTCGTTCTACGTGTCCCCGTCGAAAGGCCTTTACAAATGCTTCGGATGCGGCAAGGGAGGAACAGCCCTGGGTTTCGTGATGGAGCAGGAGCACTGCTCTTATGTCGAAGCCCTGAGGTATCTTGCCCGCCGCTACCATATAGAAGTGAAGGAAGAAGAGGAAAGCGCCGAGGCCATAGCAGCCCGTCAGAAGAGTGAGAGCCTGCTGCTGGTCAGCGAGTTTGCCCAGAAATTCTTTGCCGAACAGCTTCTGAAGGGCGAAGGACGCAGTGTGGGCTATGCCTACTTCAAGTCGCGCGGCCTTGAAGACGAAACCATCAGCCGCTTCGGTCTGGGATGGGCACCTTCGGGGAGGACGGCCCTCATTGATGCAGCCACAGCGGCCGGATACAAGCTGGAGTATCTCATCGATGCCGGCCTGGCCGTCCGCAGGGAAGACGGCTCATGTGTTGACAAGTTCCGCGAGAGGGTGATGTTCCCCATCCATTCCGTGAGCGGAAGGGTGGTGGCTTTCAGCGGCCGTACCCTGCACGCCGACAATCCTGCCAAGTATGTGAACTCTCCCGAGACTGAGATTTACATAAAGAGCCGCAATCTGCTTGGAATATGGTTTGCCAAGTCGGAGATTTCGCGTGAGGACAGATGCATTCTGGTTGAGGGCAATGTGGATATGGTGATGATGCACCAGTGCGGAATCCGCAATGTGGTGGCATCGTGCGGCACATCTCTTACCAGCGAGCAGGTCAGGCTCATTCGCAAGTTCACAAACAACGTCACGATAATGTACGACGGCGATTCTGCCGGAATACACGCTGCCATGCGGGGCATAGGGCTGGTCTTGAGAGAGGGACTTGACGTGCATATTGTCCTGCTGCCCGACGGCGAAGATCCCGACTCTTTCTCGCGCAAGCATACCCGCGACGAGGTCAGGGAATATATCGAGACCAGGTCGAGGGACTTCATTTCGTTCAAGTCGGACCTTTTGATGAAGGATGCCGGGAACGATCCCTTGAAGAAGGCCCATCTTATCAATGACATTGCCGATACCATTGCCGACGTTCAGGACCCCGTAAAGAGGTCGGTGTATGTCGAGGATGTGGCGCGCCGTTTCAATCTTGATTCTGCTCTGCTTTTCCAGAGGATTGCTTCTGACAGAAAGAAGGCCAAGGAGGAAGCGCTCAAGGAAAGGGAGAGAGAGGAGCGCAGGGCCCGGGCGGGGCTGCCCGCCGCCGGCGGGCCGGGGGAGAGGCAGGCCGAAGGCCCCCTCTCCCCCCCGGAAGGCACGCCTTCCGGCCCCGCCCCCCTGCCCCCTGCCGAAAATCCCATCCTGGAACCCGCCGAGAAAGAACTCCTCACCACCCTCCTCAAGTACGGTGCCGACCAGCTCGAATTCGAAACCGACTCGGAATTCTACTCCGGCGACGAAGAAGACAAGCCCTATGTTGCCGACTTCATCCGCAGTGCCCTCGACGCCGACCAGGCCTCACTTGCCAACACAGCTCTCCGCAAGACCTACGACGCCTATATGGCTCTCTTTGAAGAGGGCTACTCCACAGGCGAGATTCTGCGCCGCCTCTGCGATTCTTCAGACAGAACTGTCGCCAGGGTCACGGCCGAGCTGTGCTTCGATCGCCATCAGCTTACAGTCAAGCACTTCGAAGAATCTCTGACCACCCGCGATTCCTGGCTGGTCACCTATGTTCCCAAGATTCTTCTCGTATATACCGAAAAACGCATTGTAAGCCGCCTCGAAGAGCTCAAGACCCTTATGGCACAGCCCTCCCGGGACAGTGACCTCAGCGCCATACTTAAAGAATACAGCACACTTTCGGAGGTCCTCATAAAGGTCCGCCGCAAATCAGGAAGAGTAAAATCAAAAGAATAGATATGAGCAAAGAATTCAAAAGAACACTTGTCACCTGTGCCCTGCCATATGCAAACGGCCCTGTGCACATAGGTCACCTTGCAGGGGTATATGTTCCCGCCGACATCTATGTACGCTATCTGCGTATGCGCGGCGAAGACGTATTGTACGTCTGCGGATCCGACGAGCACGGAGTCCCCATCACCATCAAGGCACGCCAGCAGGGCTGCAGCCCCCAGGACATAGTTGACGAGTACAACAAGACCATTCGCGATTCGTTCAGCGGTCTGGGCATCAACTTCGATATTTATGGCCGCACCACCTCGCCCATACACGAGCACAACGCCTCTGAGTTCTTTCGCAAGCTCTATGATGAGGGCAAGTTCATCACCCGCGAGAGCGAGCAGTACTACGACCCCGAAGCCAAGACCTTCCTGGCCGACCGTTACATAGTCGGAACCTGCCCCAGATGCGGAGCTGAGGGAGCCTACGGCGATCAGTGCGAGAAGTGCGGTTCCACCCTCAGTCCCGAAGAACTCATCAATCCCAAGTCGAAGCTCAGCGGAGCCGAGCCCATAAAGAAGAAGACCACCCACTGGTATCTCCCTCTGGATGAGTACCAGCAGTGGCTCGACGAGTGGATACTCCAGGGCCACAAGGAATGGCGCAGCAATGTCTATGGACAGGTCAAAAGCTGGCTCGATGCCGGACTCCAGCCCCGTGCCGTGAGCCGCGACCTCGACTGGGGTGTACCCGTTCCCGTCGAAGGAGCCGACGGCAAGGTCCTCTACGTATGGTTCGACGCTCCCATAGGCTATATCTCCAATACTCAAGAACTTCTGCCTCAGTCTTGGGAGAAATGGTGGAAAGACGAAGACACCCGCCTCATCCACTTCATTGGCAAGGACAACATAGTCTTCCACTGCATAGTCTTCCCCTCTATGCTCAAGGCCCACGGCGGATACATACTCCCCGAGAACGTCCCTGCCAACGAGTTCCTGAACCTCGAAGGCGACAAGATTTCAACCTCGCGCGGCTGGGCCGTATGGGCTCACGAGTATCTGCGCGACTTCCCCGGAAAGGAGGATGTCCTGCGCTACGTGCTCACCGCCAACGCCCCCGAGACCAAGGACAACGACTTCTCGTGGAAGGAGTTCCAGACCCGCAACAACTCCGAGCTGGTAGCCATCTTCGGCAATTTTGTGAACAGGGCCATAGTTCTCACCCACAAGTACTTCGGAGGAAAAGTCCCTTCAAGAGGACCTCTTCAGGACATCGACCGCGAACTTCTCGGGCAGATTCCCGCCCTGCGCGTATCCATTGAGAAGAACCTCTCCTCATTCCGCTTCCGCGAGGCCCTCAAGGACGCTATGGGCATAGCACGCGCCGGAAACAAGTACATCTCCGACACAGAACCCTGGAAGGTCGCCAAGACCGATATGGAGCGCACCGCAACCATTCTGAACCTCTGTCTGCAGGTCTGCGCCGATCTTGCCATAGCCTTCGAACCTTTCACTCCCTTCGCGGCCGAGCGTCTGCGCAAGATGCTGGACGTATGCATCTGCGCCGGAACCGACCACCGCAAGGGTGAGCAGCAGACTCCCAATACCTATGTCGAGGGTGAGGGAGCCGCCATTCATACCGTACCCTCGGGAGACGATGCCCTTGCAATGCGTGTCTCCTGCCCCGCAGACGACAAGTGCGTCTGCCTGGGCTGGGATCTCCTCGGCTCTGAGGATATCCTTCCTGAGGGACACAGGATAGGCGAAGCCCAGCTGCTCTTCGAGAAGATTGACGACGAGGCCATCAAGGTTCAGACCGACCGTCTCGAGGCAATTCGCCAGCTCAGAGAAGCCGCCGAGAAGGCTGCCGCTGCCGCCGAAGCTGCAAAGAAGATAGAGCCTCTCAAGGAAGAGGTCTCCTTCGAGGATTTTGAAAAGATGGACATCCGCACTGCCACCGTTCTCGAGGCCGAGCGCGTACCCAAGACCGACAAACTGCTCAAACTCTCGATAGATACCGGCATCGACCGCCGCACCATAGTATCAGGAATAGCTGAGTACTACAGCCCCGAGGATATGGTCGGCAGGCAGATTTGCATACTTGCCAATCTCAAGCCCCGGGTGATACGTGGAATAGAGTCCCGCGGAATGATACTTATGGCACGTCAGGGCGACGGCAAGATGCGCATCATTACCCCCGAAGAGGCACTGGTAGCCGGTGCAACCATTGGATAATTCTAAACCTGAATCATACAATGAAACGTACAATGCTATTCTCACTGGCGGTATCGCTTGTGTTTTCGATGTGGACAGTGTCCTGCAAGAAGGCCGAGCAGCCTTCGGAACAGACCCCCAATGAGAACGGGGGCGAGGAAATCGACACCAAGCTGGTCCAGACCCGCAAGGCTGTGAACTACTTCGGCAAGAACGTGATGAACACCTACTATCTGTGGAATTCCGAAATCTCGCGCGATATCGTAACCTGGGGCCTTGACGAGGACCCCGTAGCCAAGGTCAAGCAAATCAGATACAAGGAAGACGGCAAGGACTTCGACCGCTGGACCCAGATAACCGACGATTTCGAATCCTTCACAAGCAGTGTCGCCGGAATCTCGGAGACCTACGGATACGATGTGACCCTCTATCTCTACGGCGACGACAACAGCGAGGTCGTGGCTGTAATTACCTATGTCTATGCCGGATCTCCCGCCGAGAAAGCCGGCCTCAAGAGGGGAGATGCCATCCAGTGGGTCAACGGAAAGAAGATGTTCGTGAAGAACAACAACTACGTACACACGGTAAACTACGAGCTTTTCAACTCCAAGGAGGTCGAAATCAAGCTTGTGGACGGAACCGAGATTAAATTGGTAGCCAAGGAGATGTACGAAGATCCCGTACACCTCGCCAAGACTCTGGACATTGCCGGCAAGAAGGTAGGGTATCTCCACTTCACTTCCTTCACCCTCAAGGCCTGCGACCGCCTCGTTGAGGTCTGCCGCTCATTCAAGGCCGACGCAGTCGAAGAGCTCATCCTCGACCTGCGCTACAACGGCGGCGGATATGTCTTTACCCAGCAGGTACTTGCCTCGATGCTCGCTCCCGATAAAGTCGTGAGATCCGGGGCCGTACTCGAGAAGAACATCTATAACGCCATTCTGACCGAAGCTTTCAAGGATGACCTGGAGGTCAAGTTCAGCTATTCCCACGAAATAACTTCGTCAGGAGTCAAGTATAGCTACAATACCGAGGATGCCAACATAGGCATCAAGAAGATCTGGGTAATCTATGACTCGGGAAGTGCATCGGCCTCCGAGAGCCTTGTCACCTGCCTGATGCCTTATATCCCCATCACGATAGTCGGTCAGAAGTCGCACGGAAAGTTCTGCTCGGGCATTATGATAAGTTCTCCTGACTGGTACGACGACTACAAGAGCCAGATTGACCAGACCACCTATGCCAACGGAAAGAGGTATTCTCAGAACTGGGGAATCTATGTTATGATAGGCCGCTTTGCCGACAAGAATGGCAACACTCCCTGTATGCCCGACGGATTCACTCCCGATTATCCCGCCATGGATAACCCCAAGGACGGTATTCCTCTCGGAGACCCCGATGAGAGTATGCTCTCGGTTGTGGTATCGCTTATCAATGGCCAGTCTGCATCTGCCTCCGGCTCACAGGCCAGAAGACGCGGCCCCGACAATATGACACCTATGGATGTAAGAGTCGAGTCTCCTTCCTTCGGCAAGTACATTCTCATTCCCCGTAATATTCCTCAGGGCAGAGTGGAATTCTAAAGAATATTTTCTACATTTGTCAGCACTTATGAAAAGAAACCTTGTCAGCATCCATCATCACCACCATATCTTCAGGATAGGGTAGGTTGGATGTTGTATGCAAGTCAGTAAGATATCCGGACTTACCCTGCCATAGGGTAAGTCCTTTTTTATTTAAAGTTATGTTGAGAATTGCTATCCAGTCCAAAGGACGGCTGAATGAAGAGAGCATAGGAATGCTTCGCGAGATAGGCATTCTGGTTGATGAGTCAAAGAGGAAGTACCTCTCGAAGGCTGACAACTTCCCCATCGAAATCCTTTACCTGCGCGACGACGATATCCCCGGGGTCGTGGCATCCGGCTCTGCCGATCTTGGAATCGTAGGCCTGAACGAGGTTGAAGAAAAGGGCTTCCCTGTCAAAATTGAAGAAAGACTCGGCTTCGGAGGCTGTCGCATTAGTCTTGCCATCCCCAAGGCAGAAGCATACGAGGGTCCTTCGTGGTTCGAAGGCAAGACCATCGCCACCTCTTATCCTGCCATTCTCGGGCGATTCCTCGCCGAAAAAGGAATCACGGCCCGAGTTGTATCCATCACAGGTTCGGTCGAGGTGACCCCTGCAGCTGGGATAGCCGACGCCATCTTCGACATAGTATCATCCGGAAGCACCCTCGTTGCGAACAACCTCAGGGAGGTCGAGAAGGTCTTCTTCTCCGAGGCAGTTCTCATCTCCAACGGATCCCTCAGCGATGAGCAGGAATCCATACTCGAAGAGATACGTTTCCGTCTCGAATCGGCCCGTGCGAGCCGCGACAAGAAGTACCTCCTGATGAACATCCCCGAATCCTCGGTCGAAGAGGCCGTGCGCATACTCCCTTCGCTGAAGAGCCCCACCGTCCTGCCTCTGGCCGAGAAAGGCTGGTGTTCGCTCCATTCGGTTGTCGATACCGCCCTGCTATGGGAGAAGGTCCGCGCCCTAAAGAAGATAGGAGCCGAGGGCATACTCGTACTCGATGTCAACAAGATTATCCCCTAACAGCAATGAAGATACTCAAGAACCCTCCGAGAAGTGAGTGGGAGCAGATCTGCCTCCGCCCTTCATCTGCCGATCCCCTTGTGTGGCAACAGGTTGAGAACATCATTCAAAGGGTACGTTCCAGTGGCGATGATGCCCTGAGAGACCTCTCCGAGGAGTTCGACCACTGCCGCCCCGAGAGTTTCGTCGTAAGCGATGAGGAGATACACCTTGCCTCGCTCAGCCTGAGTGATTCCCTCAAGCAGGCAATCCGAAAAGCGGCCGGCAATATCGAAGCCTTCCACCGTGCCCAGATGCCGGCAACGGTTCAGGTGCAGACCAGCCCCGGGGTAACGTGCATCCAGAAGCCGGTCCCCATCGACAGGGTCGGACTCTATGTGCCCGGAGGAACAGCTCCCCTCTTCTCGACGGTGCTGATGCTCGCCATCCCTGCAAAGGTCGCAGGATGCAGCGAGACGGTTCTCTGCACTCCTGCCCGTGACGGAAAAGTAGCTCCCGAGGTTCTGTATGCGGCCAGCCTCTGCTCTGTCAGCCGTATCTTCAAGATAGGCGGGGCACAGGCGATTGCTGCTATGGCCCTTGGCACAGAGTCGGTGCCCAGGGTCTGCAAGATTTTTGGCCCTGGGAACCGCTATGTCACTGTGGCAAAGCAGATTCTGGGGAACAGGGAGGTTTCGGTTGATATGCCGGCTGGGCCTTCGGAGGTGATGGTGCTTGCCGATGGCAGTGCCAATCCCCGCTATGTGGCCGCCGACCTCCTCTCGCAGGCAGAGCACGGCCCTGACAGCCAGGTGATGCTCGTATGCACCGACGAAACCATAGCCCTCAGAGTCCTCGATGAAGTATCTCTCCAGACCGAGACTCTTGCAAGGGGTAAATTCATAGGAGAGTCTCTCCGGAAGAGTTGTGCCATTGTCTTTGACTCGCTTCAGAATATTCTCGACTTTGCCAACACATACGGCCCAGAGCATCTCATAATCTCGATGGAGAATCCCTGGACGGTGGCAGAAGGAGTACGCAACGCCGGCAGTGTCTTTGTGGGCAATTATTCGCCCGAAAGTGCCGGAGACTATGCCTCGGGAACAAACCACACCCTGCCTACCTGCGGTTGGGCGGCATCCTGCAGCGGGGTGAACATAGACAGTTTCCTCAAAAAGATTACCTTCCAGGAACTGAGCCGCGAGGGGCTTCAGGGACTTTCCGATACAATAATAGTTATGGCCCGTGCCGAGGGACTTGATGCCCACGCCAATGCGGTTATTCAAAGGACAGCGAAATGATTGACATACTTGAACTTGTGCGTCCCAATATAGCCGCCCTGTGCCCATATTCGACGGCGCGTGACGAATGCAGCAGCAATCCCGAAGTGTTTCTGGATGCCAACGAGAGTCCCTACCCCAACTCCTGGAACCGCTACCCCGACCCGCACCAGAAGGCCCTAAAAGCCCGAATTGCAGAACTTAAGGGGATAAAGCCAGAGAATCTCTTTCTCGGGAACGGGAGCGACGAGGCTATTGACCTGCTGATGAGAGTCTTCTGTGTTCCGGGCAAGGACAATATCGTTGCCATAAGCCCGAGCTACGGGATGTATTCGGTGGCGGCAGCGACAAATGATGTTTCGGTGCGCGAGGTTCTGCTTCGCGATGATTTCAGTCTCGACACCGAGGCCCTTCTCGCAGCCTGTGACTCTTTGACCAAACTTATCTTCCTCTGCTCCCCGAACAACCCCTCGGGCAATGCCTTCCCTCTGGAGCAAATAGAGGAAATAGTGTCCCGAAGCGGTCGTATTGTAGTTGTTGACGAGGCCTACATCGACTTCAGTTCCGTTCCTTCGGTAGTTCCTCTGACAGATAAGTATCCCAATCTTGCCGTTCTTCAGACTATGTCAAAGGCACGGGGAATGGCATCCCTGAGGCTTGGCCTTGCCATTGCACACGAGTCTCTCGTGCGTCTGATGTCGATGGTCAAGTATCCCTACAATATCAACGGAGCCACCCAAGCCCTTGCCCTTGACCTGCTTCGGATGCCAGTGGAGGATCAGGTGCGTGAGATTGTTTCCGAAAGGGAGAGGTTGGCGCGTGAACTGCCCCGCTTCTCCTTCGTGCATAAGGTATATCCCAGCGATGCCAACTTCCTGCTGGTGAGGGTGGATGATGCCGATGTCCTGTACGCGTATCTCCTCGAGGGCGGAGTGATAGTGCGCAACCGGACCAGGATGCCCCTGTGTCGCGATTGTCTCAGGATTACCGTCGGCCTCCCCTCGGAAAATGACAGAATGCTTTCAATTCTTGACAGTTACAAGCGATGAAAAAGGCAATATTCGTTGACAGGGACGGGACGATTATCCTCGAACCCGGTCCCGAAAGAAACTACCAGGTCGATTCCCTGGAACTTCTGGAGTTCGTCCCCGGTGCCATATCCGCACTGAAACTTCTGCGTGCGATGGACTACAGCCTGGTCCTTGCCAGCAATCAGGATGGTCTGGGCACTCCCTCCTTCCCTATGGACAGTTTTCTCGTGCCCCATACCAAGATGCTGAGGACTCTGGAAGGCGAGGGGGTGACCTTCGACGACCAGCTCATCGATTCCAGCTTCGAAGAAGATTGCTCGGTGAACCGCAAGCCCGGAACGGGGATGTTCGGGGCCTATCTCAACGGCAGTTACGATCTCTCTTCGAGTTATGTGATTGGCGACAGGGCTACCGACATCGCCCTGGCCCGTAACCTCGGTGCGAAGGGCATACTTCTGCGCGAGGACAAGTCCGTTCTCGGAGGAGACCCTTCTCTTGAAAGCAGCTGCGTGCTTGCTACCACCGACTGGGAGCGGATTGCTGAATTTATCAGGGCATCCGACAGGAGCTGCAGCATCAGGCGCACGACCCGCGAGACCGACATCTCCCTTCATCTCGACCTCGACGGCAAGGGCCCCTCGGACATTAGCACGGGGCTCAAGTTTCTGGACCATATGCTCGACCAGCTGGTTCATCACGGAGGGGTGTCGCTGAGCCTGAGCTGCCGCGGAGATCTTGAGGTTGATGAGCATCACAGCATCGAAGACGTGGCAATTGCTCTTGGTGAGGCAATCGCGACGGCCCTTGGCGACAAGGTCGGAATCGAACGCTACGGCTTTGCCCTGCCTATGGATGAGAGCAGGGCTGTGGTTCTGCTGGATTTCTCCGGCAGGCCGGAACTTGTCTGGGACGTTCAATTTACCAGGGAGTACGTGGGTGATGTTCCTACGGAGATGTTCAAGCACTTTTTCAAGAGCCTCAGCTACGCAATGAAGTGCAATCTGTATGTATCTGCCCGCGGAGAAAACAACCACCACCTTGCTGAGAGCATCTTCAAGGCCTTTGCACGCGCACTGAGGCAGGCTGTGCGCCGCAATGTTTTCAGTTATGACCTGCCTTCAAGCAAAGGACTGCTGTAGCTATGGTAGCGATTGTTGACTATGATGCCGGCAATATAAGGTCGGTGGAGAATGCTCTGGAGAGGCTCGGATGCGAGTTTGCCCTGAGCAGCGACCCAGATTTTCTAATATCGGCTGACAAGATTATTCTCCCCGGGGTGGGGAATGCCGCCGAGGCTATGGAAAGCCTCAGGAGCAAGGGGCTCGACTCTGTATTGAGGCAGATCCGCCGGCCTGTGCTCGGAATCTGCGTTGGTATGCAGCTGATGTGCCGCGACAGCGAAGAAGGCCCCTGCGACTGTATTGGAATCTTCGATTCGCACGTCCGCCGTTTTGTGCCTTCGCAAGGCTGCAAGGTGCCCCATATGGGTTGGAACACCATCCACAACCTCGAGAAGAAGCTCTTCTCTGGGCTCTCAGGAGGCGAGTATGTGTATTTCGTACACTCCTACTATCCTACTCTGTGTCAGGATACCATTGCCACCTGCAGGCACTCGGGTCAGTTGTTCAGCGCAGCCCTCAAATACGAGAACTTCTACGGAACCCAGTTCCACCCCGAGAAGAGCGGTGACGTGGGCGAGAGGATACTCAGAAACTTTATTTCGCTATGATAGAGATTATTCCGGCAATCGACCTTATAGAAGGAAGATGTGTGCGCCTTACCAAGGGAGACTATTCTACAAAGAAGGTCTATGACGCCGATCCTCTGGACCTTGCCCTTGCATACCGCGACTGCGCTGTCAGGCGCATCCATCTCGTTGACCTCGACGGAGCCAGGGTGTCGTCGCCACGCAATCTCCGCACCCTTGAGAAGATTGCGGGGCGTCTGGACATTGAGATTGAATGGGGTGGGGGAATATCTTCGCCCGAGGCACTGAGAGACGTTTTCAACGCCGGAGCCTCGCACGCTATCATAGGGAGCGTGGCTGCCCTGCATCCCGACGAATTCGTCAGCTGGATGGAACTCTTCGGCTCGTCTTCACTCATTCTCGGGGCCGATGTCCGTGGAAGGAAAGTTTCGGTGAAAGGCTGGGCAGAGGATAGCGCCCGCACTATCGACGAACTCCTGGATTTCTTTGCTCCCAAGGGGCTTCAGGAGGTCATCTGCACAGACATCTCGCGCGATGGGATGCTCCAGGGGCCAAATACTGCCCTGTATTCTGAACTTCAGTCGCAGCATCCGTCGCTCTCCTTCACCGTCAGCGGAGGAATCAGCTGTATGGATGACATACGCCGCCTGGACGAAGAGTCCCTGCGGAAGGTGATAGTCGGAAAGGCTATATATGAGAATCGTATCACACTGAATGACATACTTCAATGGTCGCAAAACGAATAATACCCTGCCTGGATGTCCGTGACGGACAGGTAGTCAAGGGAATCAACTTCCTCGGAATCAAAGAGGTGGGTGATGCCGTAGAGATGGGCCGCCGCTATTGCGAGGAGGGCGCCGACGAGCTTGTGTATCTTGATATCAGTGCTACGAGGGAGGGCCGCCGCACCTTTGCCCAACTGGTCGAGAAGATAGCCTCGCAAATCAACATTCCCTTCACTGTGGGAGGTGGAATCTCCTGCCTGGAGGATGCTGCAAGGCTTCTGGATGCCGGTGCCGACAAGATTTCAGTCAACAGCGCAGCCATCGCAGACCCTTCGCTGATAGAGAAGATAGCTTCGCATTACGGCAGCCAGTTTGTTGTCGTTGCCATTGATGCCCGTCTGGTCGGGGACTCCTGGATGGCGACTACCCACGGCGGTAGCGTTGCCACCGACAAGGAACTGTTCAGCTGGGCCTCCGAGGCCTGCAGGCGCGGGGCGGGGGAGATACTATTTACCTCTATGGACCACGACGGAACCCGCAACGGCTATGCCTGCGAGGTTTATGCCCGGCTGTCGGAACTTCTGCCCGTGCCCATAATAGCTTCCGGGGGAGCAGGGTCGGCTGCCCACATCGCCGAGGTCCTGACCGCCGGGAAGGCCGATGCCGCACTTGCCGCCAGCATCTTCCATTATGGCCAGATTCCCATCCCCGAATTAAAAAAGTCTCTTTTTGAACAAGGAATAGAAGTACGTATATAATTATGGATTTCAAGGATTTCAATCTCACCAAGACCGGCGACGGACTGCTCCCTGTAATAGTTCAGGATGCTCGCAGTCTCAAGGTTCTGATGCTCGGTTATATGAATGAGGATGCTTTTGTAAAAACCCGCGATACTGGGCTGGTTACCTTCTGGTCGAGAGGGCGCAATTGCCTGTGGACCAAGGGTGAGACAAGTGGCAATTACCTGCACGTCAGCGAGATGTATCCCGACTGCGACTCCGATACCCTGCTTGTGAAGGCAGTTCCCGATGGTCCAGTCTGTCACCGGGGAACCCAGTCGTGCTTCGATACTCCCGAGTCGGAAGGTTTTGTGAGGATACTGGAGGATGTGGTGCGTACCCGCCACGAACAGCTCCCCGAGGGTTCCTATACGACCCGGCTTTTTATCAAGGGTGTCAAGGAGATTGCCAAGAAGGTGGGGGAGGAGGCTTCGGAGAGTATCATCGAGGCCGTTGACGGCAACAGGTCACGTTTCATCTACGAGGCTTCGGACCTGCTGTATCACTTCCTCGTGCTGATGCAGCAGATGGGCTGCAGCATCTCCGACCTCGAATCCGAACTTGCCCTGAGGCATCGTTAAGTTTTTTTTCTATTTTTGAGAATTTGGAAACAGACTCAATTATGAAAAGACTGCTTATTCTCTTTATCGCCCTTATTGTTGCACCTAGCCTTGATGCATCGGACAAGAATATCTACCTCGACCTGATGCAGAAGGCTGTCGAGGCTTACACCCCGCAGCAGATCGAGGATTACATCTCCACCGTTGACGAAGGCGGAATCAGGGAGCACGGCTATGCCCGTCTTACCTCGAATATCGGTATTTTGATTGCCCACGGCAGGCTGCAGGAGATGAAACCTCTGTTTGTCAGGATGATGGATGTATGTATGCGGCAACTCCCGGTCGCACACCTGCTGAGAAAAGGATATTCTCCCGGCAACGACTTTGCTGTAAAAGAGATAGTCTGTTGCATCCTCGAACTTGAGAAAGCCGGAACCTTCCCCGCGGAAAAGACCGCTGAATGGCGTTCCTGCCTCAGCCCCTGCTCTGCCGTCAGCCTCTACGACAGCCAGCCTGAACCGGGCAGCAACAAGGCGCATAACTGGTGCGTGTTCGGAGCAGCCAGCGAGTGTGCCCGTGTTATGGCTGGGATGGGCGGTGAGATAGAGTATGCCGAGAAGTATATCTCCGACCAGCTCCGTTTCTTCGACGTGAATGGAATGTATAAGGACCCCAACCAGCCTATGGTCTATGATATAGTCACCCGCCTTCAGTTTATGGCGGCTCTTGACTTCGGTTACAATGGTCCTTCGCGTGCAGCCCTGGAAGATAATCTTCTCAAATCGGCATTCCATACTATAGAGATGCAGTCAGTTACCGGAGAAATCCCATATGGTGGGCGCAGCAACCAGTTCCTGCACAACGAAACCTCTATTGCCGCAGTTTTTGAATACTATGCCTCGTGGATGAAGCGCCGTGGCGACCTCAAGTCTGCTGCCAGGTTCAAGGCGGCAGCCCTGAGGGCCATCGAGTCTCTTGATTTCTGGCTTGAGCAGACTCCTGTAACCCACGTCAAGAACCGCTATCCAACAGAGTCCGGATATGGCTGCGAGAGATATGCCTACTTCAACAAGTATATGGTCACAATGGGCTCATGGGCTTATCTTGCATACCGCTTTGCCGACGACAGCATTGAGCCGTCACGTAAGGAGGAACCTGCTTCGACCTTTGTTATGTCCCCCGAGTTTCACCGCATTGTAATGAACAAAGGAGGATATACCCTTGAATTTGATGTCAATGCCGACAAGCATTACGACTGCAGCGGACTCGGTCGTTTCCAGCGCAAGGGTGCACCCTGCACGGTGGCATTCTCCACACCCTGTACCACCAAGCCCAACTACAGGCTCGACCTTGTCAACGAAGGCCCCTTGTCGCTTTCTCCAGGCTGGGAAAAATATGAAATTCTATCTTCCAAGCCGGGCAAGCTTGTTCTGACCAACGGCACCGACAGTTGGGAAACAAGGCTTTCATCCCGTGGTCTCAGGATGAAGTTCACTTCAGAAGAAGCAATTACCGTCACTGTTCCTGTATTTATGACCGACGGCGAAACCGAAACAGCTATCACTGTGACTGATAAGGCAGTAAGTGTCAGCTACAGGGGCTGGACCTGCCGTTGGACTGTAAAGGGTGGCCGCTTTGTAAATACCGGCAAGGTATATGGCAACAGGAATGGTCATATGTTGAGGGTGGACGCCGTCGGTGGTACCGAGATTGAAATCAGAGCGTCTATCGCATCTGCCGCTGCCCCTGTCACTGCATCGGGGCCTTCGCCTCTGGCACTTTCTCGCCGGGAGAGCCTTGAAAACTGCCGGAAATCCCTGAAACGCAAAGCCAGCCCCTCGCGCCCTGCATATGAGTACCTTTTGCGAAAGGCAGACAAGTATATCGATGCGGTTGAGTACAGTGTTACAATGCAGACTGTTACTCCTCCGAGTGGCGACAAGCGCGACTATATGAGTATGGGCCCGTACTGGTGGCCGGATCCCAATAAGAAAGACGGGCTTCCTTACATTCGCAAAGACGGCCGGATTAACCCGGAATCAAAGCAGATGGAAGCGGGCACCTATTTGAAGAAAACCTGCTCTGCTTTGCAGGCTCTCGGCTATGCGTACTATTACTCCGGAGATGAAAAGTATGCAGCCAAGGCAGCCCGTATTCTCAGAACATTCTTCACCGACCCTAAGACCGGTATGAATCCACATTTGACATATGGTCAATGCATTCCCGGCAGATGTACGGGTCGTGGAATAGGCCTGATAGATACCAAGAATCTTGCAAATACCGTCGATGCCATCACCCTGCTGGAAGGCTCCTCTTCATGGACCGAGACCGACAAAAGGGAGTTGCAGGAGTGGTTCAGTTCTTTTCTTACCTGGATGCTTGAAAGTGATATCGGCAAAGAAGAAGGTATCCAGAAGAATAACCATGGAACTGCCTATGACCTTCAGGTATGCTGCTATTCCATCTATTGTGGAAAGCCCGAGATTGCCCTGGCCCAGTTGGAGAAGGTTTCTCGCGGCAGAATGGATGTGCAATTCCCGGCAGATGCTTCTCAACCTCTCGAACTTGCCAGAACCAAATCCTGGAACTATACGACAATGAATCTGTCGATATGGATGGATCTTACTCGTGTGGCCGGGAATCTGGGAGTGGATATGTGGGAATGGAAGAATAGCCTTGGAGTTGGTCTTAAGGAAGTTGTAGAATGGTTCTTCCCTTATATTATCGACCATAAGGAGTGGCCGTACGAGAATATTGCCGGGACACTATCCCCCAGTGCAATTGCCTATGTTGCTCAGACTTATTGTCAGCGCTACCCGGAGGCAGACCTCCAGGCTATACTCAAAGGTATAGAAGAATATACATCCGCGGGTAAATCCCTCAACTTCAATACCTTGCCCCTTCGTCTTCAGTATCCCGACTAATAAAGGAGAAATCCTTAATTGATTGTCAGTCTCCTATCCCTATGGATTTGCGCAGGCGAACAAGGGCGTTATGAATGTGATTTTCTACTGTCGAAAGGCTAAGTGAAAGCCGCTCTGCTATATGCTTGTCAGAGAGGCCTTCGCAGTAGCTCATCAGAAAGACTTGACGGCATTTTGGCGGGAGTTCCGACACAGCCTTCTCAATCATTTGGGCTATATCCTTGTCATACAGCCTCCTGACTGCATCGTTCCGGTCCCAGTCCCAATAATTGATTTCGTCTTCAATCTGTTTTGAGAGCCAGGACTCGTGATTCAGTTTTGAGATGCGTTTACGAATCAGGCTGACGCAGGCATTATACACGCTTCTGAAGAGGAATGCTCTAAGATTGCCGCCACTGATTTCGGGCGAGAGGGTCTCGCGATTGTTCCAAAGACGGATGAATACATCGTGCACCAGGTCCTCCGCTGTCTGGGGCGAAACCATCAGACGGGCATAGCTGAGCAACTGCGTGTAGTAGCTTCGGTAAACCTCGTTGAAGGCGTCTCTGTCGGAGTGCCGGAGTGCATTTATGAGTTCATCCGCTTCCATAATCAGGATTTCCAGTCGGAAGCGCTTTCCATCTTAACCTTGATGCGGTCGTTGCATAGGTTCCCGAGGCTGCCGATATGCGTATGGCCCAAATCTGACGCGCTGAGCCCGGCCTTCCCATCCGGAATACCATCCTTCAAGGTCCCTGCCTCGGAGAGGCCTGCTGCCGACTTGCCGCCAGCCACCCCGGGGACGTTGAAGACGAATCGGCCTTCGTTCACCTCGATTCCTACACTCTTGTAGGCATCGCGGAAGGGCATCCCAGCCAGAGTGCGGCGGTTGACTTCCTCTACGGTGAAGAGATAGTCGTAGATGCTGTTTCCCTGCAGGATATTCTCATTTACTATGATATGCTCAAGCATATAGTCTGCCATCTTGAGGCAGGAGTGCAAGAGTTCCAGAGCAGGGAAGAGTATGTCCTTGAGCAGTTGGAGGTCGCGATGATAGCCGTGAGGCAAATTCCCGCACAGAAGGCTGATCTGGTTTTCTGCCGACATAATACGGTTGCAGTCGCCCCTCATAATTTCCCATACGTCGGGATTCTTCTTGTGAGGCATGATGCTCGAGCCTGTGGTGAGAGCATCAGGAAAACGTATGAACCCGTAGTTGGGGCACATATACATACAACAGTCAGAAGCAAAGCGGTTGAGAGTGAGAGCAATGGCTCCGGCTGCCGAAGCTACGGCCCTTTCGGTTCTGCCTCTGCTCAGCTGGGCTGCGACACTGTTGTAGTCGAGGCTCCCGAAGCCAAGAAGACGAGTGGTCATCTCTCTGTCGAGAGGGAAGGAACTCCCGTATCCGGCGGCCGAGCCCAGAGGATTCTGGTCGGTGACGCAGTAAGCTCCGCGAAGCATATACATATCATCAGCAAGTGCCTCGGCATAAGCGCCGAACCACATTCCGAACGACGAAGGCATAGCAATCTGTCCGTGAGTGTAGCCAGGCAGAAGCACTTCCTTATACTTCTCACTGAGTGCCTGAAGCCTGTCGAAGAGACTCAGCACCTCGTCCCTTATTCTGAGTGTCTCGTCCTTGAGGAAGAGTTTCACGTCAACGAGCACCTGGTCGTTGCGCGAACGCCCGGAGTGAATCTTCTTGCCTACATCTCCCAAACGGCGGGTCAGAAGCAGTTCTACCTGCGAATGGATGTCCTCGACATCTTCTTCAAGAACGAAGGCACCCTTGTCTATCTCGGCAAGAATCTCGTCGAGTCCGGCCGTAAGCACCGACAGTTCGTCAGCGGTCAGAAGGCCTATCGATTCAAGCATACGGATGTGCGCCTTAGAGCCGAGCACGTCATATCGGGCTAGTCTCAGGTCCAGTACACGGTCGTTTCCTACGGTGAATTCCTCTACCGGGTCGGTGGCGGCAGTGCCTTTGCTCCATAGTGTATTTGATCCCATCAGTGTTGAAGATTTAGTTTCTGAATGAATTCTACATATTTGACTACCCCGTCCATAAGCTCGCTGCAAAGGACGTATTCATCCTTTTTGTGCGACCTCGAAGAGTCTCCGGGGCCCATCTTTAAGGCATCGCAGCTTATTCGCATCCAGTCTGAGGTGGTTGGAGACGAGAAACACACCGTTCTGCAGTCGGCTGCAGCCTTCATCAGAGGCGAGAGCGGGCGGCAGGCGCTTGAACGGTTGGTGAGGTTGCGGGGAGTAAGGGTGCTTTTGCAAATCCCCTGCAGTTCGTCTAAGATTTCCTTCGAAGTGTATTGCTCGGTCGTGCGTATGTCCACGACAAAGCTGCATCGGTCCGGAATTACATTATGGGCAGTTCCGGCATTTATCTGCGTGACATTGAGATTGATATCTCCCATTACGGGAGACTTGCGCCCGAAGCGGTGGGCACGCATTGCGGCAATGTCCTCGATGGCAATGTAAAGGGCGTTCACCCCTTCGTTACGAGCGGCGTGTCCGCTCAACCCATGGGCAACTGCATCCAGAACCAGAAGCCCCCTCTCGGATATGGCGGCCTGCATTGCGGTAGGTTCTCCGACGATTGCGGCATCTACCTCCCCTTCAAGCTGCTCTTTCCAGAGGCTTCGCATTCCCTCTGGTCCGGAACGCTCTTCCTGGCAGGAGAGTGCCAGAAGCAGATTCTTCTCGCCAAGAAGTTCGGGGTGTGCGGAGAAGAAGCGGAATACCGCAATCTGCGCTGTTGCCGATGCTCCGTCGTCGTTGCTCCCCAGCCCTGCGATTACCTCTTCAGGGGAAAGATGTTCCCCGCGTATTGCACTGACCCTTTCTGCCGCTACTTCTGCGTCGGGCTTGTAGGGGTCGAAGGAATAGTCCGATGCCGGGCTCACCGTGTCGAGGTGAGCACAGAGCATCAGTACGGGTGCTCCGGGGCGTGGATTAAGCCGGCACACGAGATTGTTCCCGAATCGCTGGGGATGCATCCCCCTTGCCTCCATCCATGACTGAACGTGGTTGCTGACCCTCTCTTCCTCGAACGAAGGTGAGGGGATTGCTATCATTTCCCGCAGAAGGGCGACGGATTCGTCCGTCAGTTGTCTGAGTTCTTGTTCAGAGTTCATCTTCTAGTCTGTTCTTTCTTCAGCCCCGGCCCCATTAGTCTTGTCATCCCGGCTCCGGTGGACAAAGCGCCAGAAAAGCCCCGGGCAGGCAGCCTGCTTATTCCAGAACGGTCCCTCCGCTTCCGAGCAGCGAAGAAGGATGCTTTATGCATACCCTCCGAACACCGGAGCGAATGGCCTTGAAGGCATTCTGGAGTTTGGGAATCATACCTCCGGCAATCACCCCCTGCTCCTTGAGGAGAGCAAACTCAGATTCGGTCATATGGGGTATGACACTCGAAGGATCGTCAACGTCTTTGAGTACACCCTCCTTCTCGAAGCAGAAAACCAGTTCTGAGTCAGGCCCGAGGGCAGTCGCCACACTTGAGGCTATTGTGTCGGCATTGGTATTCAGGAGATTGCCGTGGCCGTCGTGGTTGATGGCACACAGCACCGGTACTATCCCGTTGCCAAGAAGGAGCTTCATCAGCTCGGTATTCACACCCTGGCTGCTTACGTCGCCTACCATCCCGAAGTCCACTTTCTGGCCGTCTATGTCAAGGGGGGGTCTGCGCACGGCCCTGATAGCATCGGCATCGGCACCGCTGAGTCCGCAGGCATTGCAGCCTTCGGCCTGAAGCAGGGCGGTGATGTTCTTGTTGCACCAGCCTGCATAGACCATCGTGACTATGCGGAGGGTCTGCTCATCGGTAACCCGGCGGCCCTGAATCATCGTTGGCGTCATACCGAGTTCCTTCTGCATCTGGCTTGCAAGCACCCCTCCTCCGTGAACCAGAACCCTGGGCCCTTCGAGCCGGGCGAAATCGGCCACGAAAGATTTCAGAAGAGCGGGGTTGTCAACCACGTTGCCCCCAATCTTGACTACGCGTATCATAGGCCGAGCAGGATTTCCTTCAGAACGGTCTGGGCCGAAACCACCCTGTTGGCCGCCTCAGGAATTACGATAGAACGGGGGCTTTCAATAACATCGTCGGTAACTATCATATTGCGTCTGACCGGAAGACAATGCATAAAGAAGGCGTTGTCGGTGAGAGCCATCTTTTCGCTGTCCACAGTCCAGGAACGATCTGTGCAAAGCACTTTGCCGTAGTTGTCGCCGCTGTAGGCAGCCCAGTTCTTGGCATAGATGAAATCGGCTCCCTCAAAGGCTTTTTTCTGGTCATATTCTATGCGGGCATTCCCCGTGAATGCGGGGTCCAGCTCGTAACCTTCAGGGTGGGTGATGACAAAGTCGTAGTCGGTGAGGTTCATCCCCTCTGCAAATGAATTCGGCACTGCCTGTGGAAGAGCCTTGGGATGTGGTGCCCAGGTCATAACCACCTTGGGACGTGCCTTGGTCTTGTATTCCTCAATGGTTATCATATCGGCAAAGGTTTGCAGGGGGTGCCTCGTGGCCGCCTCCATACTGAATACCGGACGCCCCGAATAGCGAATGAACTGGTTGAGTATCAGTTCTTCATAATCGTCCTTCTTGCTTTCGAAGCGGGCAAAGGAACGAACTCCTATTACGTCACAGTAGCATCCCATTACCGGAATGGCTTCGAGCAGGTGCTCGGGTTTGTCAGAATCCATCACCACCCCTCTTTCGGTCTCGAGCTTCCAGGCACCCTGGTTCACGTCGAGGACTATCACGTTCATCCCGAGGTTGAGGGCTGCCTTCTGGGTGCTGAGCCTGGTGCGCAGACTCGAGTTGAAGAATATCATCAGCAGGGTCTTGTTGCGTCCGAGCTGCTGGTCGGCAAAGGGGTTTTCTTTGACAAAGCGGGCCTTGGCGAAAGCTTCCCCAAGGTCGCCCAATTGGGTTACGGAAGTAAAATGTCTCATTGTTCAGTGTTCTTGTCCGGTGAGTTCTTTCCAAGCCCTGACGAAACGGCGGGCTGTATCTTCGGAGATAGTAAGGGACGGGAGCAACCTTATGACCTTGGGGCCGGCAGCTCCGGTGAAGAATTTCTTTTCGAAGAGCAGGCGGTCGCGCAGACCCTCGTATTCGTCCCGAATCTCAAGGCCAATCATAAGCCCGCGTCCACGGTACTCCTTGATGGCGGCATCGCCCTTGAAGGCCCCGGCAAAGTAGTCTCCCACCCTGGCGGCATTCTCGACAAGATGCTCGTCCTCGATAATGTCCAGCACGGCCAGAGCAGCGCTGCAGGCAAGGTGATTGCCTCCGAAGGTGGTCCCGAGCATCCCATATACAGGCTTGATTGAGGG
>JAQXJU010000022.1 GCA_029009115.1 Bacteroidales bacterium
CGGAATTATCCGTAGAAATTATTATTTTTGCGTATAGGTAATTTTGTTCGAAATGATTACTGTCCGACGTTTTACATTCCAGCCCATAGGCGAATGTTCTTACCTTGTCAGCGCCCCCGACGGAACAGCCGTCATTGTCGATCCGGGGTGCACTCTCTCAAAAGAGGAGCAGGCTCTCACCGAAGCACTTGACAGCAATGGGCTTAATGCCGCAGGGATACTTCTTACCCACGCCCATCCCGATCATATGTTTGCCGCATCTTCTTTGCAGAAAAAACTTGGAGTCCCGGTATATATGAGCCCCGCCGACAGGCAAATGCTCCCCTACTGCGGTCCTCTGGCCAGAGCCTTCGGGCTTAGCGAGCCAGCGACTGACTTCAGTGTCAAAGCAGTTTCCGACGGTGAAACGCTTCTCTTCGGAGATATGGCGCTGAAGGTGATAGCCACACCGGGGCATACACCCGGAAGTGTATGCTATCTCTGTGCGGAGGACAGGATACTGTTCACAGGTGACACCCTTTTCGCCGGCAGTATAGGTCGTACGGACCTGCCTCTTGGCGACTATGACAAACTGATTGTCTCGATAATGGACAAGTTGATGGCCCTCGACGGGGATACCCGGATACTGCCCGGGCACGGGGGACCTTCGACCATAGGAGAGGAGCGTTGCGACAACCCCTTCCTTGAGCCCTTCAACGAGAAAGAAGAAATCTGGGGAAGCGGCAGCGAATAAAAACCGAGAAGAAAGGGTCAGCGATCAAGAGCACATCATTCGCCGTATGCTTCATTACGCAGGAGAAATCAATCGCAAACTCGAGGCGACTCTGGAGTAAGATTGTTATTGGGGATAATGAGGCTGGCTGGTTGGGTGGAGACTGGGGCAGGTTGGGTATTCCTAGCACCTGTCGTAGCGCTTCCGTGAAATTCACCTTTGGGGACGACCCCCTTCAGAAGGCCTTCAGAGGCACATTGGTTTTAGAGGTGAATTTCACCGGTTGGAGTTACCCCTGTCAGAAGTGCTTCAAAGGCCGATTCGGTGATCTCGTGAAATTCACCTTCCGGGCCGACCCCCGTCAGAAGGCCTTCAGAGGCACATTGCCTTTCGAGGTGAATTTCACCGGTTGGAGTCACCCCTGTCAGAAGTGCCTCAAAGGCCGATTCGGTAATCTCGTGAAATTCACCTTCCGGGCTGACCCCCGTCAGAAGTCCTTCTGGGGCAGGTTGCCTTCCGAGGTGGAACGACTTTGTGTCCACCTCGGAGCCTTACCCCCTCTACAATGCCCTCAGAGGCACATTGGTTTTAGAGGTGAATTTCACGGCTCCGGGTAACCCTCGTCAGAAGTACCTGAGAGGCCGATTTTGCGACCTCGTGAAATTCACCTTCCGGGCCACCCCCAGTCAGAAGGCCTTCAGAGGCACATTGCCCTCCGAGGTGAATTTCACCGGTTTTTTCTCCCCAAGCATAGCGGGATGAGCAAGGAGCCACGGACGGCGTACCCGCCCGTGGCTCCTTGAACAGCTGTGCGTACAAAGAACTTACCAGAAGTCTTATTTGATTCCGTATTTTGCGAGAATCTTTGTGATTGGCTTGCAGACGGATTCGGCCCAGAGGTAGTATCCCCAGTCAGCGGGATGAGTGCCGTCGAGGGTTGTGTCGTGCAACTTTGAGGTCGCGTTGGTGGTGGTTACGTAATACACATCCTTGTACTTCTTTACGGCTTCCTTCATCAGTTTGTCGGCCATCTCGTATTTCTCCTGCTCTACCCTATCCACCTCCTGGTTGAAGTTACGCCTCTCGCGCCAGATGGTCTTCATAAAGATAAGAGGCACTCCGGGCTTGGCAGCCTGAATGGTTTCGATGAATTTGAACAGGCTCTTTTCTACAGAAGCTGCGTTACCGTTGGAAAAGGAATCGAACACATAAGCATCAACGTCAGCATCCTTAAGAGCATTGGCGAACTGGGGCTGCATACGGCAGTCACCGCTGACGGCGAGGGAGCAGAACTGCATACCGGTCATTCGGGTGAGGTAGCCCGGAACGGTCTGGCCGGCACGTCCGGTACTTGCCCCGTGCATAAATGAAGAGCCGTGGATGCAGATACGGTGGCGGAAGGGAACATCTCCCTTCTGGATAACTGAACCTGCGGCTACACCTAGCTGAACCGAGGTCTCCTTGCTGAAGTTCGGCAGATACAATATGCACTCTTTGAGCGAGTTATCCATATTCTCGACAAGGGTGCGAACGCGGCCGTTTTCGGATTTCTTGTCTATGCCATATGCACAGGACCCTGCCCAAAGCCACATTCCGTCCTTTTTGATATATAGGTCGAAGCCTCTTGCCCCAAAGCCGGAAGCCATAGTACCGCTGATGGACTTAAACTCAGGTTTCACTGAGATAACTGGCGAATTGGTCTTGAACGATACGATAATGCCGGTGGACATCTGAAGAAGGTCTATGTCCTTTTCGGTCCATCCTCCGTACTTGGTAAAGTCCATTCTTTCGTAGGGGTTGGGAGTATCGGGGAATACTTTGCCAACGATGGTCAATTCAGTAGCCTCGGTGAAAGTCATAGCGGGCGACTGAGCAAATGCAGTCAAACTCAAAAGAGCTGCAGCAAAAATGGTTAAAAGTTTGTGCATAATAATAGTATTTATAATTACAATTCAGTTCGTATGGAATGTCATCATACAGTTCCAAACATAAGGAGGGCGATACCCACCAGTATCATCCCCAGACTCAAAGCCTTGCTCTGCAGATGCTTCTCCTTGAAAAGAAGACCTCCGACCACGAAAGTTATCACTACCGAGCAGCGGCGAACCATCGAGACAACTGCAAGAAGGGCATCCTCGTCCTGAAGGGCAAAGAAGTAGCAGGCATCTGCAGCGGTGATAAATACTGCGATGAGCAGAATCCACCAGTCTGGCTTGAAACGGATATGCTCGGGCGTGGCATCGCATCCGGTACGCTGTCCTACGCGATAAAGCTGCCTTAGAAGCAGAATCGCGCCTAGCATCAGGGTAATATAGAAGTTGGCCCAGGACTGCACGAACAGGGGTTCCATCTTCAGGCCCGCCATAATATGTTTGTCAAACAAAGCGCTGGCTACTCCCGAAATGATGGAGATACACATCGCCACTATGCCCCGGTTGCCCTTGAAATCGATGCCTTCTTTTTGAGATGACCGGCTCAGCAGCCAGATGGCTACCATAATGAGCAATACTCCTCCCCACTGGAGAATGTTCAATTTCTCTCCGAATAGAATAATGGAAAACAGCACTACGAACATAGGTCTGGTGGCCTTGAGAGTGCTGGCCGTGGTAATAGGCAGGAGTTTGAGGGCAATCATACCCGAAACCCACGAAGTAGTCACAAGAAGAGCCTTCAGTACCAGATGCAGATGTGCAGAGAGGTCTCCACGGCCGAGAAACGGAGACAGAAAAAGAGTGGAAAGCGCTGTAGCAGCGAACAATATCCATACGGGCTCATTGCGCCGCAGGGCCTTCTTCTTGGATACGTCATAGAATCCGAGAAGAAGTGCTGAAATCAGAGATAGCCAAAGCCACATAACAAGCGTCAAAATTACCCAAAATTTTTCGTATTTTTGCTAAACTATGCCTATTAAAGATTTCATAGAAATCAGGGGCGCAAGGGCCCACAACCTTAAGAATGTCGATGTTGACATCCCGCGCAGGAAGTTTGTAGTGGTGACAGGCCTGAGCGGAAGCGGAAAGTCTTCGCTCGCGTTCGACACCATCTATGCCGAGGGCCAGCGCCGCTATATGAATACGCTTTCGCCTTATGCAAAGCATTTTATGGGCATACTCGAGAAGCCTGAGGTCGAAACGGTAGATGGGCTGAGTCCCATTATAGCAATAGAGCAGAAGACTACCGGCAGCAACCCGCGCTCAACGGTAGGAACCATTACCGAGATTTCGGATTTCCTGCGTCTGCTCTATGCCAAGGCATCCACGGCATATTCCCCTGTCAGCGGAAAAGAGATGGTCCGATATAGCGACGCCCGTATCGTGGATCTGATAATGGAGAAGTATCACGGACGCAAGTGCCTGCTGCTCTCGCCTCTGGTCCGCGGGCGCAAGGGACACTACCGCGAACTCTTCGACCAGCTACGGCGCAGGGGATATGCCCAGGTGAGGGTAGATGGCGAAATCACCGACCTGGCTTCGCTTGAGGCCCTCGACCGCTATAAGCCCCACTTCATCGAACTCGTGGTTGACAAACTGAAGCCCTCCGACAGCGACACCGCCAGGATTCGGGCCTCAGTGGGGCACGCGCTCAATGCCGGAAAGGGCTCGCTCGCCGTGCTCGACTTCGAGACCGGGGAACTGACCCACTACTCCAAGCACCTGATGGATCCCGACAGCGGAATCTCGCTCAAGGAACCTGCCCCTCACTCCTTTTCGTTCAACTCACCCGAAGGCTACTGCCCCCACTGCAAGGGTCTGGGCACCGTCCCCGACGTAAATCTGAGCACCATCATCCCCGACCGCTCACTGTCGGTTGCGGACGGCGGAATTGCCCCTCTGGGGAAGATACGCTCGAACCGTAAGTTTGAAATACTCCGTTCGGTGGCCCTCAAGCACGGATTCTCGCTGTACGACCCTATCGAGATTCTTCCCGAGGAAGAGGTCAGTCTGATGGTCTATGGCTCCGAGGAACTCTTCCGCATAGGCGAAGGTTCGCTGTCGGAGCTGGTCAACTGGCCGGGAGTTCTGGAGGACATCGAAGACAAGGTCGTATGCCCGGTGTGCCACGGAACACGACTCAACAAAGATACCGAGTGCTTCAAAATTGACGGGAAGACCATCTCCGAAGTTTGTGCCATGGAGATTTGCGACCTGCAGAACTGGCTGCACGGCCTGCCGGAGAAGCTATCGAGCCGCCAGACGGCCATAGCGCACGACATACTCAAGGAATTGGACGACAGGGTTTCGTTCCTGGTGGACGTGGGGCTGGAGTACCTGACCCTCGAGCGGGCTACCTCAACCCTTTCGGGAGGTGAGAGTCAGCGCATACGTCTGGCAACCCAGATCGGTTCCAAACTGGTAAATGTAATATATATCCTCGACGAGCCATCGATTGGGCTTCATCAGAAGGACAACCGCAAACTGATTTCGTCGCTGAAGAAACTCCGCGACGAGGGCAATACCGTAATCGTGGTCGAACACGACCTTGAGACTATGCTCTCCTCCGACTGGATAGTGGATGTAGGTCCCGGAGCCGGAAGCGA
>JAQXJU010000023.1 GCA_029009115.1 Bacteroidales bacterium
GCAACATCCTTGAACTCGATTCCTTCGGGGGCTGTTATGAAGTTCTCCTTGGTCTTTCCGAGCACGGCCATATTGCTGCAGTCAAGCTGCAGCGGGCCTTCTTCGCCGGGAGCGACCAATGAGAGGGCAAAAATCTGAGGAAATGTGTTGTACATTGTCTCAGATACGGCCCTGATACCCTTGGGAAGCACTGCACCGCCGTTGGAAGCACCATAGACATCCTCCTTGAATACATACTCACCTTCGGAGTCGATGTAGAGATATGAAAGCAGGGACTTGTCGGCGGTCTCTGAAACAACAGCCCAACCTTCGGTATAGGTACCCTCGACCTGGAAACCGAACCGGGACATATACTTCTGGTCATAGCGAAGGTCAGTCAGAGTAACAACGCCGGTATAGCGGCCTGTTCCCTGGGGAGGGAGCTTGAACTCCTTGCCAGTAGCGGCAAGCTCGCCGCCGTAGAACCACTCGATGAGAATCTGCTCTTCCTTGAGCATAGGATCATTGACGGTGTAAAGGGCAGGTATCACTATCTCATCACCAATCTTGAAGAGGAAGGGCTCCTTGAGCGGATCGTTGGGATTGGTCTGCATATTCTCGGAGATGGTGATAGCGCCACCTTCGGTAGTATAATCGTAGTTGCCATTGTCCTTGTGGCAGGAGCTCACAATTGTAGCGAAACCTGCGACCAGAACTATCAATCTATTGAGTTTCATACTGTTGGTTTATGATTAAGGTTAGATCTTCTTGGCATAAGGAACGGAACTCAGCACCTTTGTGACTCCATCCTCTTCATATACGGTCTGTCCCTTGGCGTCAAGGTCGCGCAGATAATAGACAAAGTCGCTGACATAGGCAACGATATGGTAGTAATCCTGACCTGAAAGGTCGGTCATACCCGTAGCGAGGATGAACTGCTGGTACTTGATCTGGGAATAGGGTCCGAGGAAGATGGTCTCCATATCCGAATCCCACCAGTCGGGACGGACGAGGTAGTTGCTGAGATAGATGACTGCCGTGTTGTACTTGGCAGGACCCGGAGCAAAATACTCGTTGTCCACAATCTTGAGAACAAGGACCTTCTCTTCGGACAGGGCATCGACGTTCTTGAAGGTGACAGCAAGGCTGTCTTCGAACACACCGGCCTTGAAGACGTTCTTGCTCGCGAAAGAATAACTCTCCTTGGGGGCAGTAGTTACAAGCTCCCCTTCCGCGCCTTTGGTAACGACCTCGAACTTATACTCGGTATCGCTTTCAAGAGCCTTGCCTATGAGTGTCAGGGGAATCTTGTACTCAATCTCCTCCTTTCCCGGCACGGTGGCGAATGAGAATCTGTAAGGCTTGCTGCTCTCCTGCTTGAAGTGGAGGAAGTGCTCGTCACCGAACAGTCCTATCTGCTCTTCCTGGCAGGCACTCAGGCCCAAAACGAGGGCCGATGCTGCAATCAGTGTTCTATATAGTTTCATATGTTCTCTAGCTTATTAGTTCAAATTGATCTCGCTGTCGGGAATCTCCATAGTGTACTTTCCTTCCATAGGAACGAATACACCGTCGTTGTTGATGCTGGGAGCATTGATTCTCTTGCAGTAGAAGAAATACTGTCCTTCTGCAACATTCTCTCTCCAGATCTCCTTGTCGAGGGCAGCCTTGAATTCGGCGGCGGAGATTGCGGGGTCGATAGTGGTGGTCATACAGCCTCTCTTGATGCGAAGGTCGTTGAGAATGGCAACAGCCTCGGGAATCTTGTTCTGGGAGGCAAGATACTCAGCCTTCAGGAGATACAGCTCCGAGAGCCTCATAACCGGTAGCAGCCTGTTTTCGGTGTTGATGATTGAAGAACCTCCGGAACGCTCGAAGTACTTAAGAGACACTGTGGTGCTGGTACTGAGGTTAGAAAGGAGCTTTACCTTGCGGTAGTCGTCATTATCAGCGAAGATACCGGCAACGTTCTTAAGAGCATAAGAATTATCATCGAGGTCCTTGTAGGCGGCACTCTTGTACTCGGTGGCAAGATTCTCGCGGTAGAAGCTTATCAGCAGCTCATCGATGAGTTTGTGGGGGCGGCTGCTCTCCTGGTCTGAGGCCGAGAAACCCGTCGTGTAGGAATACCAGCTGTCGCCTTCGACATACTTTGAGATAATTCCATCGGCGATTGAGGCGGCCTTTTCGAGATTGCCTGCATATGCGGCTACACGGGCCTGAAGGGCCTTGACAGCAATGTAGTTGAGCCTTACTCCACGGGCGGTGAAGAAGTAGTCGCGGGAAGAATTGCTGACATAATAGCGGCTGGAAGTGCTGTACAGGTAAGTGGCACTGAGACTGATGGTCGTGTCGTTTTCAGCAAGCAGAGAAGCCGCCTCGTCAAGGTCTTTCTCAACCTTGGCGATGACCTCGGAGACAGTCTTGCGCTCGTTGAACAGCGAAGGATAGCTCTCGACATAGGGGATGGCCTTTGCCTTGGCATCGACTGCGGGAGCAACGGCGAAGAGCCTGAGCAGGTCGAAGTGCATAAGGGCACGTACGGCGAGGGATTCTCCTCTGATTACATCAACCTCGTGCTTGTCATACTCAGGGAAGATTGCGGGGTCGGCAGTCTCCAGGTGCCTGAGGATATTGTTCGCATTGGCGATGACATTGTAGGCTGTCTGCCAGATATCCTCGCCGTATGAACGGACCTCGTCGGAGGCGTAGTCATACTTTTCGGTGTAGGAGAAGGCCTTGCTGTTGTCGGCAACTGCATTATCATAGTACTGAGACAGCGCACTGACAAATCCCCAGGTCAGGTTCTTGCCGTAGAGTGAGGGGCTTGCCATAGTCTGATACAGTCCGTTGATGGCAGAGTGATAGCCGCCGGCATCGCTGAACTGCTGTTCCTCGGTAGTGGTATCCTCCGGGATTATGTCGAGCCAGTTGCAGGATACTGCAGAAATGGCTGCAATGCTCAAAATGAGATATGTGAATATTCTTTTCATACGCTCTCCGATTAGAAAGTAAGGTTAACCGAGAAGTTGAACGACCTCGAGAAGGGGTACTCAAGACCTCTTTCTCTGCGGATGGAACTCCAGTAACCGAGATCCTCCATACTTGCAGTGAGTCTGAGCATACTGATCTTTGCCTTGTTGATGATGCGGGGCTCGAAGTCATAGCTCAGCGAAAGTGAATTGAACTGAAGGAGATTGTCATTCTGAACGAATCTCGAAGTAGGACGTGTGACATAGCCCGCGCTGGCGATATCCTTCAGGGGTGCAACGTCACCGGGGGTCTTCCATCTCATCAGCGAGACTCTCTTGTCGGCGTTGGATGCAAGCAAATTGACGTCCTCGACATAGTTTACGAGAGTCTGGTTGTACTGCTGGCCTCCTGCCCTGTAAAGGAAAGAGGCGAAGATTGAGAAGTTCTTCCAACGGAGATTTGTTCCGAATGCACCCTGAATCTTGGGATCGGTGTTACCGACTATCTGCTGGTCGGCAGCGCTCCAGTCGTAGGTGACTTCTCCTGAAGGGGTCTCGAAGAGTTCGCGTCCGTTGGCGGGGTTGATTCCGAGCGACTTCATCGCAAAGATGGAAGTGGTGGAACCTCCTTCGATGAACTTGGTATGAGGCACCGAATACTTGTTATCGCGTTCTGTATCCTTGTAGTCAGCATAAAGCTTGTCAACCATATCGTTGTAGGCCTTGAGAGCATTTGAGATCTCAAGAATGGTGTTCTGGTTGTGCGACAGGCTGAAGAATGAGGTTACGTCCCAGTCACGGCTGTGATAGATGTTGTAGCGCAGGTCAAGTTCGACACCTTCGTTACGGACCTTACCCATATTGGCCATATAGCTGGTGAATCCCGAAGATGAAGGAAGGGTTACGGAGGTAATCATATCCTGGGTAACCTTGTTGTAGTAGGTTGCCTTGAGCATCATCCTGTCCTTGAACATACCGAATTCGATACCGGCATCAATGGAGTTGGTCTTCTCCCAGGAAAGCTCGTTGTTGCCGAAATACTGCATCATATAACCCATACCAGTCAGATACCACTCGGTGTTGGAGGTTGAGACGTAGCTCGACCTTGCGGAATAGACGGGGAAGTTGACCTTACCGACCTGTCCGTAGGTTGCCTTAACCTTGAGTGTGCTGATGTAGGGATTGTCCTTCAGGAAGGGATACTTGTGGATATTGATACCCGCACCCGCAGCCCAGAAGGGAGCAACCTTCTTGTCGTTGCCGAACTCGGAAGAGCCGTCAAGACGCAGGGATGCATCCAGCAGGTAGATATCACTCCAGGAGTAGTTGGCCATCACGAGGAAACTCGCCAGACGGGTCTTGTTCGAAGAACGCGAAGGCTTCGAAGTGATCTGCATGGCATTGTTGACCGAATTCATACTTCCGGAAGGGAATCCGGTATATGAAGCATAGGTTGACTGGCTGTTGGTCTCAATCATCTCGGCACCCGAAGTGATGTTGATATAGTTCCTGCCCAGGGTTTTGTTGTAGAGGAGCAGGGCATTCAGGTCGTAGGAGAAGTAGTCTCCGCTGGTGGTAGTGAGCGAGCCTAGAAGCCTGGGGTCGGTGGTCGAAGCGAAGTTGCTCGATGCAGGATCGATGAAAGTACGGCCTTCGCTGAACTTCTTGATCAGTGACAACTGAACCTTGGCGGTCAGGCCGCTGGTGGCAAAGTAGTTCAACGACAGCTTGTTGGAGATTTCGTTATAGGAATTCTTGTTGAAGGAATTCATATATGTCTCTTCGTACAGAGGATTCGAGGGGCTGGTTGAGGTACCCCAGGAAGGGAGCTTGCGGACATACTTTCCAGTCTGGGGATCAATGGGAGTGAAGTAGGGCTCGAGGTGGGAGTATGTCGAAAAGTTCTGGCTGGGATTGGAGTTGGAATCCATCACATCGAAGTCAACCCTGTCCATAATCTGGAACTTCCCTATACGATAGTCGAGATTCAGGCCAGCTCCGTAGGTATTACGGGACGAACCTCTCATAACGCCATCCTTGTTCTCGTATTTCAGTTCGGCACCCCAGCGAAGGTCTTCGGTGCCTCCGTCGATGTAGAGGCTGTGTTTATTATGAAAAGAGTTGCGTACAGCTTTGGAAAGCCAGTCTGTATCGACACCACGGGCGACGTTGTTATACTTGTCGAGGTATTCCTTATAATCTGAAATCCAGGACATGTCACCGCCGGTAGGGTCTTCGCTGAGCTTGTAGTAGCCTGCTGCAACTTCTGCATCAAGTTTTTCCCGGGCATTCATCAGGTTATAGGCCGAAAGATCGGGAGCCTCGAGGGTTGCCGTGGCATTGTAGGTTACGCGCAGACGGCCTCTTTCGGGAGCTCTGGACTCGATGACCACAACACCGTTTGCTGCACGCGAACCGTAGAGGGCTGTTGCGGCGGCATCCTTGAGCAGAGTGAGGCTGCTGATGCGGTTGGGGTCCATATCGTAAATCTTCTCGACGCTAACCTCAAAGCCGTCGAGAATGAAGATGGGCAGGTTGTTGTTGCCTGTGAGATTCTGGCGGGAGATGTCGGCAGTGTTGGTTGACAGTTCCATATTTACACCGGACTGACCGCGGAGATGGAACTCGGGCAGCGCGTTGGGGTCAGAACCGGCCGAGATGTTCTCAACCATACGGAACGAAGGGTCGAAAACCTGAATGGACGAGAGCACATTCTTCGGAGACACCTTCAGTATCTCTTCCTTGGTAACCGTGACCGTGTTTCCGGTGAATCCCTGCTTGCGTATCTTGGAGTAACCTGTAACGATGACATCGTCGAGTTGCTCGGAGTTCTTCATCTTAACGTCAATGGTCTTCTGTCCGGTATAGGCGACATCAACAGGATGCATACCGAGCAGGCTGAAGGAAATCTTGAGTCCGTCTTTCACTTTGAAAGTAAGCCGGTATTTTCCTTCTGCATCGGTATAGGCATTCTGCGCCGTACCGGCAATATAGACGGCCACTCCAACGAGCGGCTCTCCGGTTGATTGCTCGATAACGGTACCGGAAACCGTCGCCTTGCCGCTTGATTGAGCATTCAGAGTCCGGGGACTGAGAAGCAGCAACGAAGCGAGCATAAGGCAGATTGCAGGAATACGTTTGCTCATATTATTATTTGTTAGAACAATGAACTTTTCTTGGTCAATGAAATCCTCTGGGCCATAAAAAGCAATGTAAAGTTAATCAGAGTAATGTCATTTTCCAAATGCCTCAGGCTCCCGAGAAGTCATTGAGGCAATGGGCCTGGTTACAATTTATAAGCAAACGGTTCAAAGATGTCAAAAATCATAATTTCGGAACACGCAAACTCCTAACTTTCAAAAGAAATTGTCAGTGAAAAAATTTATAAAAATATATAAAAACAAGGAAGATGACCGCGAGTCCAGTGACTTTTGGCCATCTTCCTTAGATAAATCCGCAATCCCCCGGCGGGGATGCAGGAGAAAGCTATGCGATATAGGTACCTGCAACGGTATCTCCGCCGTGTCCTGTCCAGTTGGTGTGGAAGAACTCTCCGCGAGGCTTGTCGGTACGCTCATAGGTATGAGCTCCGAAGTAGTCGCGCTGAGCC
>JAQXJU010000024.1 GCA_029009115.1 Bacteroidales bacterium
ACAACAAGCTAAAAGAATCCAGACGTCGATACTGAACGGACTGGAAAAGAAGGCCCTGATATGGTTGGCAGAAAGACAACCCAAATGGGTGAGTTCTGATATGCTCTCACTTGTAGGATGTCTGGGAGCATTGATGATAGGTGTAGGATATGCCCTGACGAGCATATCGCCCGCATTCCTGTGGCTTGCCAGTGCAGGATTCATCGTAAACTGGTACGGTGACTCGCTTGACGGCACTCTTGCAAGGGTCAGGAACAAACAGAGACCCATTTACGGCTATTATCTCGACCACACTCTGGACTGCATCAACGAGATGGTTATCTGCATTGGCCTGGGTATGTCCCCGCTTATGGATATGAGGATTGCTCTGCTCATCCTTCTGGCTTACTTCCTGATGACCATCAATGTAAGCGTGAACGCCCATCTCAAAGGCGAATTCAGACTGACCTACGCCAAACTCGGGCCCACTGAAGTAAGGATAATCGGGATCATCGCCAACACCCTCCTGGTGCTCTCGCCCGCCCTCAGGGCTTATCGCAGGACCTATGAAATCCTGGGGCATTCCATCTCGATGACTACACTTGATTTCATAGTGTTTGCCATTGCCCTGATTATCCTTATCTTATACATCATCACAGTCATTCAGGACGCAAGATCCTACTCCAAAATCGACCCTCCGAAGAAATGAGAGCCCTGATTCAGATTCTGACAGTCCTTGCTCTGATATCAGTAATCACCGTACTGGTAAGTCAGAACAGGTATCCCGTCAGAACTCTGGCCTGGATTCTGATTCTCATTCTTCTTCCCGGCTTGGGGCTTGTACTGTACTTCCTTTTCGGAACCAACAAGAAAAGCAATCGTCTGATCAGCGACGAAAAGTTGGATATGCTCAAAAGCAGGAGCATACGGGCCAACGGGGATATGATAGATACGGAGGTTCCAGGAGGGCACAGGGATCTGGCGACCCTTCTGTATATGACCAACAAGTCTTTGCCGATGAAAGGCAATGAACTTGAAGTATTCACGGATTTCGACAATATGTCTCAGGCTCTGATTCGGGACATCCGGCAGGCCCGGGACCACGTCAATTTTGAATTCTTCAAGTTCGAGGATGACAACATCGGGCACAGAATCGCCGACGAGCTGATTGCTCTGTCCCGTAGAGGGGTCGAAGTGAGGGTCACCTACGATGCAGCCGCCAATCTGACCAGGGTAAGATTCTACCGCTATCTGCGCAAGGCAGGAGTCAGGGTCAAGGCCTTCCTGCCTTTGGTTCTCCCCTTCCTATCGACCAACGACACCTACCGCAACCACCGCAAGATTGTAGTGATTGACGGGAAGATAGGCTATGTCGGAGGAATGAACATAGCCGACCGCTATTCAATCGGAATCCGCTCAGGCGACTGGCGAGACACTCACCTTCGCATCGAGGGTCCGGCAGTTTCTGAGCTCCAGACCGCATTCCTTGTGGACTGGCAGTTCTGTTCAAAGGAGTTTCTCTGCGAAGAGCGCTTCTACCCCAGGATCGAAGCCCGTGGCGGTTCTTGCGTGCAGATTGCAACCTCCGGGCCTATGGATGAGTGGAATGTCACTATGCAGGGGATAATACGTCTTGTCACCCAGGCAAAGAGATACGTTTATCTCGAATCGCCTTACTTCATCCCTACAGAGCCTGTGATGATGGCCCTCAGAAACGCGGCCCTTTCGGGAGTTGACGTGAGAATAATCATCCCCTACCACGGCGACAGGGGAATCATTGTACCCCTTGCCTCGCGCTCCTATGTCGAGGAGGCCCTTGTCGCAGGGGTGAAGATATATTTTTACAACGGAGGCTATATGCATTCCAAGACCTCGGTGGCCGACGACAGCGTTGCTTCGATAGGCTCCACCAACCTCGATGTCAGGAGCTTCGAACAGAATTTCGAGGTCAATGCCTTCATTTATGACCCCGAGGTGGCAGTCCAGCTGCGCGAGGCCTTCCTCAAAGACCAGGCTAACAGCCGTGAAGTGTCGCTTGAGGGATGGAGGCAGCGCCCGCGCTGGGAACGCCTCAAGGAATCGGTAGCAAGACTCTTTTCCCCAATTCTGTAATATGCCTATAATCAGCACTGAAGAGGTAGTAGAAATGGTTCCGCGCCTGTCCGGAAAGATAGGCCGCAAACTAATTGAAATGGCTATGCATTCTTTGCGTCTGGATGCTGTGAACGCGCTCTATGACAGAAATGCCGCCTGCAAGGGAGCTGAATTTGCAAAGGCACTCTTCGACGACCAGGGAATAAGCCTTAAGATAGGTAATCCCCGACGGCTCCTCTCGCTTCCCCAAGGAGCTTTCATAACCGTCAGCAACCATCCATACGGCCACATAGACGGAATTGCACTGATTGATATTTTCGCCCACCTCAGGCCCGATTTCAAGGTGATGGTCAACTCTATCATCTCCCGTATCAAGACTCTGGAGGAGAACTTTATCACCGTTGTTCCCACTGGTCGCGAACGCACTGCCCCAAAGACAGAGAGTATCAACGGGGTAAGAGAAGTCCTCAATAGCATACGCTCAGGTTCGCCAGTGGGCTTCTTTCCCTCTGGCGCAGTGTCGGATCTGAGCATTCGCGACAAATGCATACGCGACCGTCAGTGGCAGGAGCCGGCGCTGAAGCTGATTCGCAAGGCTGAGGTTCCGGTGATTCCGGTGCGCTTCTTCGACAGGAGCAGCAACTTCTACTATCTGCTCGGATTGATAAGTTCTTCGGTAAGGCTGCTGAGACTGCCCTCAGAGGTTCTGAACAAAGGCGGCCAGGCAATACGGATCGGGATAGGCGAAACCATTCCTGTCGAAAGGCAGAAGGAGTGCGGCAGCCTTGAGGAATTCGGCACGATGCTGCGCGAGAGCGTCTATTCAATGCCCCTGCCTGAAGAGTGGAAGATCATCTGAGCCTCTCAAAGCCTCGGACAAGCCTTTCAAGCCCCTCGTCGAGAATGTCAGGGACAGTGGCAAGATTGACTCTGACAAAGCCTTCGCTGCCATAGATATGACCCGAGTTGACGCGCACCCTCTCGTGCTCTTCGATATTATCGACAAGTTCTGCTGAACTCATCTTCAGGCTTCCGTCTTCGCGGCGGCACAAGGTCCTGACATCCATCCAGGCAAGATAAGTTCCTTCCATACGGTAAAGAAGAATCTGGGGAACCCTGTCCTGTATGAGACTGTCTAGTTTGAGGTAGGCATTCTTGAAATAGATGTTCAGATCGTCGAGCCAGCGGGCTCCCTCGGGAGAATATGCCGCCTCGAGAGCGACTACCCCAAAGGGATTGACATCACATATCTCATTGATATTTATTGCTTTGTCAACCTTTGCGCGTAGGGCTTCGTTACGGCATATCACATTGGCGATCTGCAGCCCGGCAATGTTGAAGGCCTTGGTGCAGGAACTGAGGATAACGCTGCTTTTCTCGAATTCAGGGTCTATGCTTGCGAAAGGAACGAATTTATAGCCAGGGAAAGTGAACTCACAGTGAATCTCGTCAACTACGGGAATGATTCCGCGGCTCAGGCAAATCTCTCCCATGCGACGCAATTCTTCACGCGTCCAGACCCTGCCGGCAGGATTGTGGGGAGAACAGATGAGCATAATCTTCACCGCATCGTCGTCGGCAGCCTTTTCAAGGGCTTCGAAGTCTATTGTGTAATACGGCCGCCCCTCTTTTGTAACTGTGGCAAGCGGAACTTCAAGAGCCTGACAGCCCCAGTTGCGTATGCTGGAATAGAAGCAGTTGTATATTGGGGTAAGCATCAGTACCTTGTCTCCAGGAGAGGTGAAGGCCGACAGGCAGGCTGACAGTGCAGGCACAACCCCTGTTGTGGGGATAATCCACGAAGGGTCGATCTGCCAGCCGTGACGCGTGCCATACCAGCGGCATATGCTCTCGTAGTAAGAAGTAGGAACTGCAGTGTAGCCGAATACACCATGATGGGCTCTCTTAAGTACAGCCTCCTTGATGCAGGGTGCTGTCTCGAAATCCATATCGGCAATCCACATTGGGATTACGTCAGAGGGAACAAGATCCCATTTCATACAGGAACTTCCCCTGCGCGACGGAGCTTTGTCGAAATATAGCATAGTCAAAGGGTTATGATTTGGCAGTCAGCCGGGGCCTTGATGTTGGAGTCTAAGATTATTTCGCCATAGGAAGCGGCTTCGATACGGCCGCTCCGCGGATTCTTGACCGAAGTGATGCTTCCCTTGATTGAGGCTTTGAGAGTGGAATACTCGAAGGCAAGGTCGGCGTCTTCGGCAAAACTGCAGTTTTCAAGCACGAGGCCCTCGGCATAGCATAGGGGCTGGGTGCCTCCGATATGGCAGTTCACAAGAGTCAGATTCTTCGAATACCAGCCCAGATACTCGCCATTCAACACTGAATCATAGACAGTTACATTCTCCGATTCCCAGAATGCATCCTTACTCTGAAGATTCGAATTGCGAATCTCCACGTTACGGCAGTATTGGAAAGAATAGTTTCCGTGGAGGGTCAGATTATGTATCCTTATATCTGAAGAGTGCATAAATATGTAGTCTCCCCTGTCGGCCTGGACATCCCTGATGTCAATATGGCGGCAACTCCATAGAGTCTCCAAGGCATCAGTCAGCCTGACCGAAGTGAGGCTGACTCCATCCATCTCCCTGAACATCTTCGGCGCCTCGACCAGAGAGTTTACCATACTGCAGTCGCGGCTGTACCACAGAGCGGCACGGGCGCCTTCGGTAAAATGGCAGTTACTCAGGCTGAAGCCTCTGCAGCACCAGAAGGGGTACTTCCCCTCGAAGCGGCAATCCTCTGCCACGATGTCCGCAGTTTCCTTCAAGGCTGATTCACCGGCGTGGATACATACATTCTTCAGATGCAGGCCAGTCTGGCAATAAAGAGGTCTTTCGCCTCCGAATTCGGCATTCTCAATGATTCTCATTTCGTTAAAATTAAAGCAAATCCACCACCGGGGGCAAGGTGGAAACTATGTTTGTCGGTGTTGCGGACATCAAATGACTCAATCACATAATCGGAACCTACGGTGTCTGCATTCACCCCGTCGCGATAGACAGTAGCAGTCCAGTTTCCTTCGGGAAGGAAGTCAAAACTGACTTCAATGTCCCTGGGTGTCCACGAGGTAATACCTCCGACATACCATTTCCCGTCCTTGCAGCGGGCTGTCACGAAACTCTCTTCTACCTTACCGCCGAGAGGAAGGGTTCTGTCGAAAACAGTAGGGATTGAAGTGATGAAACGGGTGGTGGCATCTTCTGCAAGATAATCTGACGGAGAGTCACAGAGCATAGTGAAAGGTGAATCGAGGCAGACATATAGAGCTACCTGATGGGCCCTTGTACCCTGGCTCATAGGTCTGGCATTCACGGGGCGATACGCGCTTCGGGGGGCATTGCGGAGCGCTCCCGGAGTATAATCCATAGGTCCGCTTGCCATACGTATGAAGGGGATGCTGACATCGTAGCGGGGATGGTCCAGGACCTTGCCGTCTGTCCACTTGACCTGCTCGAGTCCGTAAACGCCCTCGTAATTTAGAATGTTGGGCCAAGTCCTGCTGAGCCCGAAAGGCTTGAATATCCCGTGAAAATCGAGAACCAGATGGTATTTGGCAGCAGTACTTGCAAAGCGCTCAATCTGGGCGAGAGTATATTGATCCTGAGCATCAAAGAAGTCAACCTTGAATCCTCCCACTCCCAGCTCGGAGTAGTGGCTGCACACCTTCTCGAGGTCCTTGTCGAAGAGTCCTGACGAGGCCCATAGAACGAGTTTCACCCCCTTGGAAAGTGCATAGGAGGACAACTCCCTGATATCCAGATTATCCACTACATTGAACAGGTCTGTTACAGGCTTTTTGTACCAACCTTCGTCCAGAACCACATAGGGAATCCCGTATCTGGATGCGAAATCAATGTTGAACTTGTAGTAGTCCATATTGATTCCGGACTTGAAGGGGACACCATACAGTGTAAAATGGCTCCACCAGTCCCATACAGCCTGTCCGGGCTTTATCCAGGAAGTATCCTCAATCTTGCAGGGTTCAGCCAGTTTATAGACCATGTCATTGACTGACAGCGCCTTCTCATCGTCGCCATAAGCAATCACTCTCCAAGGGAAGGAACGTGTCCCTGAAGTGTGCGCTATGTGCTCGCAGTAGCTGGCGCTGCGCCTTACCCCGCGGGATGTGGTTTTGAAAGTCTCTCCTACGGGAGTGAAACAGGCCTTGAAGCCGTAATCAGTGGCCTGGAGATATATTCCGGGATAGTCCCTGATGTCCGATTCCATAAGAAGGAGGCATCCGTCTGAGCCAAGACTTACATACACTGGCATAAAGGCAAATCTCCTGCAAGGAGTCTCCCCTGCCTTATGAGCAGTGTATTGACTCTCAAACGACGATTCGTATTTGTCTGAGCGGCCCGGACGGATATACGGAACCAGCATATCGAAGTTATCGGCAAAGCGATACTCGACAAGTTCGTCCATAATCGTGAGCGAGTCTTTGAGGGAACTTGCAAAGCGGTAGGCGACACCGTCGTCATAAGCCCTGAATTCCAGGGAATAATTACCACGAAGTTTGAGTGTCAGATAGTTATACTCTGATTCTATTCTCGACTGTCTGTAACAGAGAGCATCCATACTATCCTTTACTCTGCCGGTCCTGGCCTTGATTACCCTTACATCCCTGCCAAGAGTGCTACCGTCTGAGAGCATCAGGGCAAGGGAGCAATTTTCAAGCGCCGGTTTTCCGTTCACGCTTAGGCTGAAGGAAGTATTCTGTGCGGCTTCAATCTGGAGTTTGAGTTTGCCCGAGGGACTTGCGAGCTCATAACTCTTTGCCTGAACAGGAATTGTAAGCGCAAAAGTGATGGCAGCGCAGAGAAGGAAGATACGCATACCCTATTCGATTACGTTAATTTGACAGGATTTCATCGTCTCAAGGGCAGCAGAGTGCCTCTCGGGGCAGGTTCCGGCACAACAGGATGCGCGGACCGTGATGGGATTGTCGGGGAAGTTCATCCTCAGTGACAGGGCATTGCTTACGACACAGATGTCGGTATCAAGCCCGACGAGCTCTATTTCAAAGTTCTTGTCAAAGCCGGGCAGCGATGCTATCACCTCAGGAAGTTCCTTGGAACCGAAAGTCGGCTTGTCAACCTCGCCGACATAGGCCTTTCCTTCAAGGGCTTGCATCACAGAAGAGCAGATCTGCCAGCCGTTGCTGCCTTTTGCACAGTGACTTACAGGGAGAAGGCGGCCTTCGAGAGTTGAATCGAGATAGTCCTCGCCGTGAGTGTCACGGGTAGCCACAATATAGCCGTCGTATCCGCGTACAAGGTCAACGACATTCGGCACTATTGCCTGGGCGGCTTCGGAGCCGAGTGAACCGTCGATGAAATCGTTCTGCATATCAATCAGAACCAGAACTTTAGATTCGGCCTGGGGCTGAGCAGCAGGGCCTTTGCAGGAGAAAGCTGCAAATGTTGAAAGAGCAGCCATAGTAATAGCAAGTCTTTTCATAATATTATTGTTTACCATATTTACACAATGCGTGGCGAACGGAGATTTCATCTACAAGCGAACCGAAACGGTATAGTTTGAGGGTTCCCTTACCGTTTCCTCCGTTCCAGAAACGACGGTGAACGATAATCCCGTCGGGAGACTCACGGTTTATGAGAATCATCTCCCTCTTAAGGCAAGTTATATCTGCAACCATACGATTGAAGAGGCTTCTCTGCTCGATGTGCCACACAACGGTGGACTTGGTTTCGCGGCACGAATAAGAGGTCTTGCACAGAAGTGAATTCTTTCGCCCGTTGAATTCAAATACACGCTCCTTTAGAGTGATTCTCGAAGCATTCCCCACTTCAATGGCGAAGGCACTGTTATTCAGGAATTTACCCGTCTTCCTGCTTTTCAGGTCACAGGATGACAACAATATTGCGGGCGAGAGGAATTCGCTCCCCCACTGCCTTGAGGCGTAACCGAAACTCCGCTGGGCAGAAACATTGAAGAGGCGTCCGTTCCAGCGCACCTGACCTTTGAAAAGAGTCCTGTTTCCGGAAAGTCTTCTTTCCATCACCAGACGCCACTCTATCTCCCCCGCCCCGCTCATCCACTCGGGATGACCTTTTGCTTCATCTTCTATTACCTTCACACGGCCACAGGTAGCGTCTCTGGAAACGAAACAGTCACCGGCAGAGAAATAAAAGAAGCGTCCTTCGTTGATTTCGACCTTTGACCAGGGAAAGAATCTGTGAAGTTGTACCCCGCCTTCTCCCCAGCATCCGGCTTTTACCATAAGGTAAGAAGGCTTGACGGGAAGAGGCTTTACCCCCTTCTTGTGTTTACCTGGCTGACCAAGGATTACCTTGTCGGAGCCAAGTTCGGGATTGCAGAAGTAAAACTCGATGAAGAAGGACCTTTCCTCCCCGGTCTCGGCATCCTTTCCTGTAAAAGAATGCCACCAGCTGTCATATCCTCTTGAAGCAAGAGGTCCGTTTAGTATGAATGAGTCAGCGTTATTCAACATATAGGAGGAGTCCCTTGAGATATTCACCTTCGGGATGATAGATATTGACTGAATGATCGGCGGGCTGACAGAGCCGGTCAAGAATCCTCACTCTCCTGCCAGTCTGGGCCGCTGCCGAAAAGACCACAGTGGAGAACATCTCTCGGTCAACAACCTGTGAGCAGCTGAAAGTAAAGACCAGTCCACCCGGAGCCACCTTTGAAATTGCCGCGGCATTCAGCCTCTGGTAGGCCCTGAGTGCGTTCTTCAGTGCCCCCCTGTGTTTTGCAAATGCAGGAGGATCAACTATGATAAGGTCATATTTACCTTCGGGAACCCCCGACAGATACGAAATTGCGTCGCAGCAGAGCGATGTATGTCTCGAGGATTCAAAGCCGTTGAGTGCCACGTTCTTGTCAACCAGTTCCATAGCCCTAGCCGAACTGTCCACTGAATCGACGTGCCGGGCACCGGCCGCAAGGGCATATATCGAGAAGCCTCCGGTGTAGCAGAACAGGTTCAGGACACTATGTCCGGCAGCATATCTGCCAACCAGTGCCCTGTTCTCTCTCTGATCGAGGAAGAAACCGGTTTTCTGCCCCTTGTTCCAGTCGACAAGAAAACGATTCGAATTCTCAAGTACAGTACAGGGGCCCTCGTCGAAGCCTTCGCTCTTGTACAGATAACCGTCAACAAGTTCGAGTCCCGCCTTGAAGGGGGCAGTACCTGAACTCTTGTCATAGACTGCCTTGAGAGCATCCTGAAAGACATCCTTAAGTGCAGAGCATATCTGCTGACGGGCCCGGAACATTCCCACGCTGTGGGCCTGCAGGACACAGACACCGTCGTACCAGTCTATGATAAGGCCGGGGAGCGAATCTCCCTCGCCGTGCACAAGACGGAAACAGCTGGTAGCCTCGCTGCCGAAGAGCCCTGCCGCCTTGCGGACCTCAAGTGCCCTTGCAATGGAGACCCTCCAGAAGTCGGGAGACTGGGGATCTGCATCAAAACTGAGTATTCTGACGCTTATTGAGCCTATCTGATAATGACCGCAAGCAAGATACTCACCCTCAGAGGAATATACGGCAACCAGGTCGCCCTCTGCGGGGTTTCCGGCAATCTGTGCCACAGCTCCCGAAAAGACCCAGGGATGGAAGCGGCGCAAGGATTCGTCCCTGCCTTTCTTGAGGAACAGTTTAATCATAGAGCTAATGGTGATTTCTCGGATTGTAGAAGTTTACAGTACATTTGGCGGCATACCCAGGCATCGGTAGCAGCATAGCGGATCTGGGCTTCAGTGAGTTTCTCCGCCTCCCAGTTCGAAGTCTGCTGAGTTTTAGATATCTTGAATCCCATTATGATTGCTGCCAGTTTTTTGACGGACTTGTCGGCTATCCCCCACTGCCAGGCTATCTTCTGGAGATCGACATAACTCTGCTCCCTGAACTGGGCAATACGCTGCAGGGCACGGACATCATCGTGCGATGCGGCACCTATCTTGAGTATATCCGGATTGCCGAGTACCTCTGCAAGCTTTGGCGGAATGCCAACCTTCTGCACCCTGAACAGGCAGGCACGGTCTTCGCCGGAGAGCTGAAGCAGAGCTACTCCGTGATTATGCTGGTGCGAATTGAAAACAGGACGCGTTTCGGTATCGAAGCCGAGAATCTCCTGGCCAGCAAGATATGAGATTGCCGAATCCATCAGGTGACCAGGAGCGTCGATGACATCTATCCTCCCTTTGAAATATCCCAATTGCAGATTCTCTATATCCTCTGGTCTGACGCTACTTTTGTACATATGAAGAATAAGTCTTGGGAGCCTTTGAACGAAGCGTATCCAGTATGGATTCAGGTATGAAGCGGGTACTGAACTGCAGAAGCATGTATGAGGGATAATCGGACATCACACGACGCGAATACTTGAAATCGTCGGTAAGGGCACCGTCCGGGGTATAGCACATCGAGGGAAGTTCGGTCGAGGGAGAACTCACAAGGGCACTTGCCCTGGGATATGCAATGTTGTGTGTGAAAGTATTGGATGAGCGGAGCCGGCGGTAGCACTCGTGAGCCACGGTTGACCGTGTGTCAAGAATGCGGAAATCGTCGCTGACAAGAGAACCGTAGAGGAGTTGGGCATCGCTCAATTCGACCCTTATCGCCGCGAGTTCGGCCTTCAGAGAATCGATATCGACGCTGTAGTCGTCCACGATGAGTACCGACAGAGGATTGGAATATCCCGCCTGCGAATACTGTTCAAGAAATGAGACGAGTTCGTGTCCGTTTCCCCGGGGACTTCCTTGGAAGAGAAGGGACGAAGGGGACGCTTTCCGGCTCGTCTGTTCTGCGAATACGCTTTCATATACCCTGTCTGCAATAGCAGCACTGTCGGCGAGAACACCCACATTTACAGGAGTACCGTCGGCAGGAAGGCTTTCGGCCATCATTATGTCAAGAGGAGAAATCACTATCGATTCCACCCCCATACAAGAGAAGAGGGTATCGGCATCGAAGCGTCCGTAGGCCGCCATATAAGGCGAAGCCAGAACAATCAGTTTGGCAGCTTTGCGACGCCCCATCCCCTCCTTGTCGAAGGGACTGATGAACACAACGCTGTCGAGGCTCTCAACAACGTGTCTTACTGTAAGTTCTCTCAGAAAAGAAGAATTGGATGCCTTCAAGTAACCTCTGTAAGGCGAATTAGCCTTGTCAAGCAGCGAACATATCTCCTCTCCTGCAAAGTCGGGAAGAGCATCTGGATGCGCCGAACCAGTTACATTGTCAAAGTCGTCGGAGCACATCAGAGCCTCGCTCAGATGCAGCGATTCCAGAGGTTCTCCAACAATGAAGATGCTGCCGTCGGACGAGCCTGAAGCACTGGAACTCACGAGCATAGCCTGACGTGAAGTCTTGTCTTGAACTATGCTGCTGACATACTCCACCGCTGGACGGGGCACGCTGACCTTTGTGCGGCAGGAGACTAGAGCTGCAATGGAGGTGATCGAAATGAGGATAATTCTTGCGCTAGACCTTGAAAACGGCATAGATGCAATTCTTGATGATATAAACCGTACAGATAAGTAGAACGGCAAGTGACCAGTTGAGTTTGAGAACGGCAACTGTAGCGATGACAAGAGCCGAGGCGATCAGCATTGCAATCCTCTTGGTTTTCATTTTTGAATCAGAAGCCTTTCCCCCTCCGAACTTGAAGGAAAACATAGGTATCTCGCTGACCAGCAATGCACAAAGTACAAGAACGAGGACAGGAACGAACACCGGTCCAGAGGCCCAGGTGCTGAGGAAGGTGGAAGGATGCACGGCAACGAAATAAGCCATCGAACCGGCCATAATTGCACAGAGAGGAGTGGGAAGCCCCAGAAAGGAATCGTGCTGCCTTTCATCTACATTGAACTTTGCGAGCCTCAGGCCGCTGAATACTGCAAGAAGCAGGGGAACAAGGCAAACAAGGCTGTTTGAGAAAGAGCAGGCCCTCATCATCTGCACAAGCATAAGCGAGGGAAGCACTCCGAAACTCACTACGTCAGAGAGCGAATCAAGCTCTTTGCCAAGCTCGGAATATGCCCCGAGAAGCCTGGCTGCAAGGCCGTCAAGAAAATCGAAAACCGCTGCGGCGAGCATAAGGAAGAAAGCCAGGTCAACTCTGCCGTCCATCGCACAAACTATTCCCAATGCTCCGCACAAGAGGTTAAGGGAAGTGATGAAATCCGGGATATACTTTCTGATGCTCATTATAGTCCGAGTTTGGCTTTGATTGCCTTGGGAATGGCATTCTTATGTACTAATATATCTATGCTCTGATTGCGGACAAAAGCCTCGGTGGCATACCAGATTCCCTTGAAATGGCTGTTCGTACCCCAGGAGTTCTTTACCATATAATACTTGCGGCCGTTCTGGTCTTTGGCGATTCCGTAAATCTGCATTCCGTGATCGTCGGTTACGGTCATATTGTCAAAGCCCTGCTGATGGGTCTCCTGAGTGGCTTCTCTCTCTTTGATTTCCTTGACTGGAGCGGGCTTGCCCTCTTCCTTGCCGACCCATTTCTCCTGGTCGGAACCGGTAGAGGCAGCAGCCTTGGTGTCGATGAGAATTGCAAGGCCGTTGCGGGTGAATCCGGGGTCGCTTACGTCAGTACCCCAGGCAGCAGTATAACCATTCTGCAGGGCATAGTCAAGAACCTCGATGAATTCATCCAAGGGGAGGTTGTAAACGCTGTCCCAACGCCAGTTGTCACGAACCTCAAGCACAAAGCTGGAGTAGAAGGGATGATGGGTGAACGAAGACAGGGCCACATAGTCGTCGGGGTTGAAGTTCATGGCATCTCTGAACGAGGCGGGGGTATAGGTCTTTCCCTTATAGTTGAAGGTAGAGGGCTTTTCGCCGAGATACTGGTCGAGAACGGCATCGAAACCGCGCTTCCAGGCTGTCGTCAGCTGTTTGTTCGGATTCTTCACCACTGCATCAACATAGGAGCGGAGCACGGCGTCGAGCTCTCCCTGGACGGGGAGTTCGGTTCCATAATTCATCCCTGTCATAGCTTCCTGAGGTACAAGACCGTGGTCGCGTATGACGTGAAGCACATCCTCGGCCTCGCTTCCGGCACTGAAACCAAGAGCCCCCTCTACACGAACGTACTTCGAGGCCCTTTCGGAATAGGAATGCGATACGACAAAAAATTCAGAAAAGTCGGGATATAGGGCGGGATCCTTGATTCCGTTTATGCGGATAACCTCGGACTCGACGAAACCCAGACCTGAATAGCACCAGCAGGTACCGCTGCGGTACTGGTTCTTGACTGGTGTTATGGGATTTGCCTTGACGGTTGTGAAAGTGAAATCCGAAGGGTTGATGTCAGCCTTGGGCTGGGCTGCAGCACTCAATGCTGCGGCAAGCAGGAGAGTAATGATTGCTTGACTTTTCATTTTTATATGTTTTGAACCATAGGCAACACAAGATGCCTTCTGCAAAGATAGTTTCTTTGCGTGTAAACTCAAAACATATGTTCACTCCCCTTCCAGAGCAAGACAGG
>JAQXJU010000025.1 GCA_029009115.1 Bacteroidales bacterium
GTCGCTAACCTGGTCGGAAAGCATCGCAATTACCTTTACAACACGGCTGTCGCGACTGCGTATCTCACTCTCAAGCCTTTCAAGGAAGGGCAGGTGGCGCTTCAGCTGAACTTCGCGCCAGTCTTCTTCCATTCCGTAAAAAGCCTTTTGCAGGCCAGTTATAACTCTCGAGCAGCCGCACCGGGGGCAGGAAAGCGCCTCTGCACCCGAAGCTATGGCCCCGGCACAACGGGCCGCCTCGGCAAGGGCCTCCGGAGTGGTGCTCTCGGTATAGGAATATCCTGTTTTCTCCCCGCAGAGAACCCTGATTCCGCATCCGTAATCGACGTGGAAGCCTCCAGACGACACTACTCCGTCGCGAAGCAGAAGGTCGCTGTAGCTGGTGCTCTCGAAGTAGAGGTCGCAGTATGAGCCACCCTTGCGGAGAGCTTCTCCGACAAGATGCTCAAGTCGTTGCAAATCAACCTGAAACAGCTTTAGATAATAACTTGTGTCAGCCATTGTATTCGTCATTATGCACAAGGCTCCATATAAACTTGAACTTCTCCTCGTCGCGGATGAAAATACGGTTGGGCGCGCCCTCTGCCACCACTGTGAACGGTGTCTTTGAATTGTCGGCAAGCACCCACCTGTCACACTCCTTGCTATAGATGTCAAAGAAGTATCTGAGCCCCATCTCGTAGCGGCGCCTTACCACGTGCTCGGGAATGTTGTGCCCTCCGGCCTGTACCCTCGCCCTGACTCTTTCGATTGCAAGTTCAGGCGAACTTAGCCAGAAGTATATCAAAGTAATGTTGTAACCGAGGGCTCTGGCATCGGAGATGATATTCAGTAAAGAACGGGTTGCCATTGTGGTTTCGATGCCGAAGTCAAGTTTGCGCCGCATCAGGTACTCAATCTTCATCAGCATATGACGGCTCGCCACAATCGAAGCCCCCGAAGGGTCGAAAGGGGAGAGGCTCTTGGCGAATTCATCGGAATTGACGAATTCGTGGCAGTCAAGCATCTCCGGAAGCAGTGAATAAGATGCAGTTGTCTTGCCGGAACCGTTGCATCCGGCTATTATGAACAGTCTTGGCATCTATTTGTTGCTTACTCCGTATCCGAAGAGAGCGAAATCCCCAAGACATGGGTCATCGGGGAACAGCTCTCTGAATACGTCGGTTATCTGACGGGCTGTGATTATGTCCTTTGACTTTCTGCTGGTGAGGCCCAGTTTGCTGGCCATCTCATAGACGTGTACGTCAAGGGGAATTACAAGCGAGGTCTTGGGAATATCCTTCCAGAGACCAAGGTCAACCTTTCCGTCGTCACGCACCATCCACCTCCGCATAAGGTGAATCTTTTTGTTGGCAGCCTTGGGATCGTTTTTCTGGCCCATAATCCTAACGCGGAACTCTTCGGGAGTGAGAGTCTGAAGCGAAGTTTCGGTGCTGTAGAAGTCTTTGAGTCTGCTGCAGATACCTGCTATTTCGCTCCACTTGACGGTTCGGTGCACGCTAGCGTCTTCGTCTCTCCAGTCACCGGCCATCACATAGTCATAGGGCCTCCATGCCATCTCGTCGAACAGCTTGCAGCAGTCCTTGACTATGCTTGCCCTGCGACCCCAGGCGAGGTGGGCAGAGAAGAGCGCGGCAATCTCCACGTCTCTCAAATCAGGTCTCCAGCCCTGACCCTCGAATCCCAATTCGGCCTGCGCGGCATTCAACTGACTGGCGAAGCGCTTGGGAAAGCAGATGGGGTCGTCGGTGAAGTACCTCGGATGATTGTATCTGTCCGCCCAGGACAGGAGTTTATCCTTAAGGGCCTCGTCCATAGGGGATTACTTTTCAGGTATGGCTTCCAGAACGGCTTTGAGGAAATCCCAGCTGCGGGCAACTGAAGGTATGTGGCAGCGCTCGTCGGGAGAATGGGGGCTCAGGAGGGTCGGACCCATCGACACCATATCCCAGTGAGGATAGGCTCCGGCAAGAATTCCGCACTCCAGACCTGCGTGTATGGCCATCACAAGGGGCTGCTTGCCGTACATCTTGGAATAGACCTCCTTCATTGTGGCAAGTATGGGCGATGCCGCGTTGGGTGCCCATCCCGAATATCCTCCGGTGAAGCGAATCTTGCATCCGGCAAGCTTGAACACCGACTCCATCTTCTGGGCAAGGGCTTCTTTGGCACTATCTACAGAGCTGCGCATCAGGCACTTGACATAGAATTCGCCTCTGAAGACCTTTACCATAGCCATATTGTTCGAAGTTTCGACCATTCCGGGCATAGAGTCACTCATCCTTTCAACTCCGTCGGGGCAGGCGAGTATGGCGCGGATGAAGTTCTCGGCCTTGTCTTCTTCGACATAGCGGCAGTCTCCGCTCTCGCAGACCTCGCCTTCGGGGCATACATAGGGCTCGAACACCACCTGCAGGCCGGGGTCGGTCGCTGCGTATTCGTTCTTCAGGGCCTCTGTAATCCTGCCTACGGCCTTGATTGCCTGGCCGAGCTTTGCATCGGGGACATAAACGGTGGCGAAGCACTCGCGGGGGATTGCATTGCGAAGGGTTCCGCCTTCGAGGTCGATGAGTTTGACTCCGTATCTGGTAAGGAGGGGCAGGAGTATCCTTGCTGCAAGCTTGTTAGCATTTGCGCGGCAGAGTATGATATCCATCCCGGAATGCCCTCCCTGGCAACCCTTGACTGAGAGCGAATAGCACTGGTGATGAGCGGGTTCTGCCTTGCGGCGGTAACGGGCTGAGGCGGTGGCGTCCAGTCCTCCGGCGCAGCCTATGTACAGTTCGCCTTCGGTTTCGGAGTCGAGATTGATGAGGATGTCTCCCTTGAGGACTCCGGGCTTAAGAGCCTGTGCACCTGTCATTCCGGTTTCTTCGTCGTAGGTGACAAGAATCTCAATAGGCCCGTGCTTGAGTTCGGGGCTCTCGGCTACGGCAAGGGCCATAGCCACTCCCATTCCGTTGTCGGCTCCGAGCGTGGTCCCTTTGGCGCGTACCCAGTCGCCGTCGATGACAGTTTCGATGGGGTCAGTAAGGAAGTCATGAATGGTGTCGGCGTTCTTCTGGGGAACCATATCCATATGCCCCTGCAGAATCACTCCCTTGCGGTTCTCATAGCCGGGAGTGGCCGGGATGCGCATAATAACGTTGCCGGTCTCGTCGGCGAAAGCCTCGACCTTGTGCTCTGCTGCCCAGTCGAGAAGATATTTGCGTACTATTTCTTCGTGCTTCGAGGGACGGGGACAACGTGTCAGCCCGTAGAAGTTATTCCATACGATTGATGGCTGTAAATCCTTGATAGTCATAATATGTTACTTTTTTGTATAAATCGGGTATTTCTCGTCATTGCCCAGCTGGTGAATGGGGATGCGGGCATTCAGGAGGGTGGAGCTGCCGTCGCTGAGCCTTACGGTGCAGATGGCGGGGATGCGGTACACGACTTCCTGCTCGAGTTTCATCTTCTTAGGGTCCACGACGACCTCGGGAGCCTGGGCTATCTCTTCGGGTATGAGCTCTACAAAGAAGGGCCTTCCGCTAACGTCGTCGGCGGGGCGCAGTCCGTCATTGTCCGACAGACGGAATACCACATAGAGCTGCTTGGGGGCTTCGGCCGAGGGAATGAGCTCGAAGGAGGCTTTCTGGGTGCTGGTCTGGCTGTAACCGGTGAAGAGGGTCAGGTAGTCGTTCTCCATCCTGGTAAGCTCGTCGATGGTGGCCTTCATCGCTTCACCGCTGTAGGTTGCATCGGTGTCACCCACGAGGATGTTGTACTTGTTCTCACGGATCTTGAATATCATCTCGGCAACTTCCCGGGCTTTGTCTTCGAGGGATTTCTCTACAACGAGACTCCTCTGTACCACCATAGCTCCGGCCTTGTCGTAGAGTGTGTTCGAGGTTGAGGTAAGGTTAGAGGGTATGCCCTTGGCTGCAAAGTCCTGTCTGGTGCCGGTAGGGAAGGCCCAGGCACTCTCGGTTCCGCTGGCCTCGGGCGAGGTCGAAATGAGGCCCTGCGAAGTCATCTGCAGGAATGCCACCCTGGAGTCGCTGTTGAGCGAGACGGTGTATCGCTTGCTCTGGTCGGCTTCGCTGGCCGTCTTGAGGCTGACCTCGGTGATGTTGAATGATGACTGGTCCTCGAGACCGACTTCTATCCCGAGATATTTCTGGGCATATTTGGCGTAAGGCCCTGCGTAAAAGATGTTCTGCGTGGCAGTTACGTTAAAGGTGAGTACTGTCCTCGGAAGGGCGTAGGAGAGTACGGCGCTGCTGCTGCCCTGGGCGGGGGCCGTGAGGCTCGCAAGCAGACTGGCAAGAACTATGACTGTTTTTCTCATTTGTCTGAAGTGCTAATCCCCCAAATATAGCAAATTAATTCGGTATAATCAGCACTTTTCTTTATCTTTGCGAGCATCGGGCCCTTGCTTCAGGGCTCTTCGAGACGATTATTTCAACAAATACAATCGTAATATGTTCAAAGGTCAACCCAAAGGTTTGTATGCGCTTGCTCTCGCCAATACAGGCGAGCGCTTCGGATACTACACTATGCTTGCCATCTTCCTGCTTTTCCTGCAGGCCAAGTTCGGCTTCTCCGCAGCAGTTGCGGGTCAGTTCTACGCGATTTTCCTCGCTGCTGTTTACTTTATGCCTGTAATCGGCGGATGGCTCGCCGACAGAATCGGCTACGGCAAGTGCGTCGTGACCGGAGCCAGCGTGATGTTCCTCGGCTACTGCTGTCTTGCCATCCCCACAGATGCCTTTGCCAGCAAGGGACTCGCTCTTGCCCTGATGATTGCCGCCCTCTTGCTTATTGCAGTGGGAACAGGACTCTTCAAGGGCAATCTGCAGGTTATGACAGGCAATCTCTACGACGATCCCCAGTACAGTGCCAAGCGTGATTCCGGATTCAGCCTGTTCTATATGGCCATCAACCTTGGTGCGATGTTCGCCCCGACTGCCGCCACTGCCCTGACCAACAGGCATCTTGCCGGCTCCGGCCTCATCTACAAGGCCGACATCCCCGCACTTGCCCACCAGTATCTCGGCGGAACTCTCCAGGATACATCTGCACTGGAATCACTTAAGGCTATGATGCCCGGCAGCGACATCGCTTCGATGAGCCTTGCCGATTTCAGCCACTTCTACATTTCGCAGCTCTCCACGGCCTATAATCTCGGTTTTGCCGTAGCCTGCGTATCGCTGATAGTTTCGGTTGGAATCTACTTTGCTTTCCGTTCCACCTTCAAGCACACCGATGTCAATGCCAAGCAGGCAAAGGCTGCGAACGCTCCGGTCGCCGAACTTACTCCCAAGCAGACAAAAGACCGTGTCGTCGCCCTCATCTTCGTATTTGCCGTTGTCATCTTCTTCTGGATGGCCTTCCATCAGAACGGAAGTTCGCTGACCTACTTTGCCCGAGACTACACCCAGGCTTCCGTAAGCGGCATCACCCGAATAGGCTTCAATATCTGGCCTCTTTTCCTCATTGCAGTATCGGTTTATACCCTTTTCGGAATCTTCCAGAGCGAATCTTCCCGTAGCAAAGTACTTTGCGGGGTTGCCACAGCCGCCCTCTGGGGAGGTGCCTATGCCCTCTACTCCGGAATGGCCCCGACCCTCAACATCCTTCCCCAGCAGTTCCAGCAGTTCAACCCCTTCTTTGTGGTTGCTCTGACTCCTGTTTCGATGGCAATCTTCGGAGCCCTCGCCAAGAAGGGCAAGGAGCCTTCAGCCCCTATGAAGATAGCCCTGGGTATGTTTGTGGCTGCTCTCGGATATCTGATTATGCTTGCTGCATCCAAGGGTCAGCCTGCTCCTTCGGAACTTGTCGCTGCCGGCGGAGTGTCTCCTGACCCGGTAGTTCCGACCTATCTGATCAGCACCTACCTCGTGCTGACCTTTGCCGAACTGCTGCTTAGTCCTATGGGAATATCCTTCGTATCGAAGGTCGCTCCTCCGAAGTACAAAGGCCTGATGATGGGTCTGTGGTTTGCTGCTACCGCCATAGGCAACTATCTCAGCTCAATTCCCTCGATGCTCTGGAACAACGTTCCCCTCTGGGTCAACTGGACCGTTCTGATGGCCCTGTGCGTGATTTCCGGAGTCGTGATGGTGTCGATGCTCCGCAAGCTCGAGGCCGCAACAGCCTAAGTAATCTTCAAAAAATAAGTTGCATCATCTTATGAATATCTTTCCGGGCCATATTTCCTTCCTCATCAGTCACGTAGCTACGGCTACGCTCCTTCTTCGTAAGAAAATCTGACCTCGGAAATCTTATTCAAATCTGAAGCAACTTATTTTTTTCATATTACTAAACACAAAAGAAATGAAAAAGTATTTTGCAATCGCAGTAATGGCTGCAGCTGCTGTAACTTTCGCATCCTGCGAGAAGGATCCATCAGGCAACGGAGGAAACAAGGATGAGAACAGCTTCAAGAGAGAGTGGCGAATCAAGACTCTCGACAATGAGTACACTTACTCATACGACGACAAGGGTCGCGTCGCTTCTGTGGTGTCTGAATCGGACAACAGGAAATTCTCTTATGACGGCAACAAATTCACAATCACCAACGGAGAAACTGTCGAGTATACCGGAACAATGAATGCCGACGGTTT
>JAQXJU010000026.1 GCA_029009115.1 Bacteroidales bacterium
GGCAAGAGCCCGGATATAGGTTCCTTTCGAACAGGTGACGGATAGAACTGCCGTCGGAAATTGATACGCAGAAATGTCTGCCACGCGTATCCTGCCATAGCCGTCGTCAACGGGTGTGGGACTCTGCCTGTTGCTGAACGAAATCATTTCTATCCCGCTGATATTGATATGATTGGTTTGCAGAGCAGCGACAGCCTCGCTTTCTTCATAAGTGATACCTTTCAGACGAGACTCCCTAAGGAGTTTGCGGGCAGTTTCGTAGGCTCTGACTCCGTCAACTGACTTGGCGCTGAACAGCGGAGCCACCTGGTCTTGCTCACCTATGAAGTTGGGAAGGATACTTGCAAGGGATTCTTCGCTCACCCCTTCCAGAGGGTAGAAACTGTCTACTTCTTTTTCAAGATCGTATGAAGGAGTCGTGGCGCCGAAACTTACCGATGCAAGATACTGCTTCTCGTGCTGCTGGAGTTGCTCGGCGAGTTTGGTTGCCTTGCCAATGCATACCAGCAGTATTCCTGTGGCCAGTGGGTCGAGTGTCCCGGCGTGACCTACCTTGAGGTTTCGCTTGCCAAAATAGCGGCATCCCGCCCATTTGAGTTTGCGGATGACGTCAGCAGAAGTCCATCGATATGGCTTGTCCACCGCGAAGATGATTCCTTCGGGGTAGTCTTCGATATCCCTGCTCAATTCCAGACCTTTGTATGCTGTCAGTGCTCCCATCGCCGGCAAAGTTACTTAGATTATTTGATTATATTTGCAATTATTTCTGAAGCGAATGGACTTTGATGTCATTATAATAGGAGGAGGCATTACCGGAGTCAGCACTGCCCGTGACTGTGCTTTGAGGGGTCTCAAGACCGTACTTGTTGAACGCGACGACCTCACTGCCGGAGCCACAGGACGCAACCACGGCCTTCTGCACAGCGGTTCGCGCTATGCTGTCACGGACAGGGAGTCTGCAGCTGAATGCATACGCGAAAATCTCATACTCAAAAAGATAGCTTCTCACTGCATAGAAGATACCGGAGGTCTCTCAATCACCCTTCCCGAGGATGACCTTTCTTATCAGAGCACCTTTGTGGAGTGTTGCCGGGCTGCGGGAATCGATGCCCGCGTTCTGGATCCGGAAGAGGTAAAGCGCAAAGAACCGGCGGTAAACCCCGAACTCGTGGGCGCCGTATGGGTGCCCGATGCCTCGGTGGACCCTTTCCGCCTGACCACTGCCACAGCCCTCGATGCCACTTTGCACGGTGCCGTCATTCTGACCTACCACGAACTCGTGGATTTCGTAATAGAATCGGGCAGAATGGTGGGTGTCAGGGTCCTTGACAAGCGAAGCGGCGAGACTCTCACTTTCAACGCTCCTGTAACCGTCAATGCAGCGGGAATCTGGGGAGCATCCATAGCAGCGCGCTGCGGAATCCAGATTTCTATGTACCCGGCAAAGGGCTCCCTGCTGATTTTCGGCCATCGCGTATGCCGTATGGTTGTCAACCGTTGCCGTAAGCCCTCGAATGCCGATATACTTGTCCCAGGCGACGTCGTAAGTGTGCTTGGGACAACGTCTTCCAAGGTTTCTCTCGAAGAGTGCGACGACATCAGGGTCAGCGCCGATGAGGTTGATCTGCTTCTAAAGGAGGGCGAAAGACTATCTCCGAAGCTCTCTTCGACCAGGGTGCTGAGGGCCTATGCCGGGGTTCGTCCCCTTGTAGCGAGCGACGATGACCCCACCGGGAGGAGCATCTCCCGAGGGATAGTCCTTCTTGACCACGAGCTGCGCGACGGCCTGCCGGGATTCATCACCATTTCCGGAGGAAAACTCACTACCCATCGGCTTATGGCCGAGCAGGCAAGCGATCTGGTATGCTCCAAACTTGGGGTGTCTGCCCGATGCACCACCGACAAGACCCCTCTGCCGGGCTCGGAGCAGACCGTTCAGATGCCAGACAAAAGCATCTCTGCCCGCGCTGCTGCAACCCGTCACGGGAGCCGTATCTCCAAGATGGATTTCGCCGGGAAGTCGGAGGTAATATGCCAGTGCGAGCATGTTACAAGGGCCGAGATAGAGTATGCCGTGCAGTGCCTCGACGTTCACAACCTGATAGACTTGAGACGCCGCACCAGAATAGGAATGGGAACCTGCCAGGGTACTTTTTGTATGAGCAAGGTGGCTACGGTGCTGGCCGAGGCTCTCGGTACCCCCTGGAAGGCCCCTGAATTCGTGCGCGAATACGTCAGGGAACGCTGGAAGGGGATAGTCCCCGTGTGTTGGGGAGAATCCCTGCGCGAAGCTGAATATATGCGAAAACAGTACGGCAATGAGATTTGATACAGTCATAATCGGAGGAGGACTTGCCGGCCTTATTGTCGGCTGCGGTCTGCTCGAAGCCGGACAGAAGGTTGTGGCGGTGACCCGTGGCCTGAGTCTCAACGAGGCTCCGAGGAACCGCTTCATCTCCCTTGGTGGAGAATATCTCCCCGGTGACAGCGTACTTCCCGGGGGAGAATGGAAAAATGACAGGCTTCTCAGAGTTTATACCCGGAATCTCGGAAAGACCCCTCTCGAGGCCGATAACTTCATACTCAGCACAGGCAAGTTCTTCAGCCGAGGGCTTGTGACGTCGATGGACTCTGTCCGCGAGCCCCTTTTTGACTGCCTTGTCGATTACGAGCACGACAGAAGCAGGTGGTGCACCAATGAGTTCTTCGACCGTCAGCCCTTTGAGGACTTCGGTGTCAGAGTGGACGACCGCCACAGAGTCTTCCTTGAGGAAGGCCGAATTGCAGAGAACGTATATGCCGCAGGAGAAATACTTGCCGGCCAGATAGATATAGAAGAATCCGCTCTCTTTGTATGCAAGAACTTGATCTGAGTCCCAACGACTTTGAGCTGTGCCTGAAATGCAACCTCTGCACCACGGTATGCCCGATGATGGCGGCAAATCCGCATTATCCCGGTCCCAAGCAGGCTGGGCCCGACGGTGAACGCTACAGGCTCAAGGATGCGGCATTCTACGATCTGACCCTGAAGTACTGTCTCAACTGCAAGCGCTGCGAGGTTGCCTGCCCTTCCGACGTGAGGGTAGGGGATATCATTCAGAATGCCCGTATCCGCTTCGGACGCCAGCACAATCCCATACGTGACTTTATGCTGGCAAATACCGACCTTGTCGGCAGCCTGGCTTCGCCTCTGGCCCCTGTCGTGAATTCAGCGCTGGGTTTCAAGCCCGTAAGGCTTGCCCTCGATTCCCTCATGGGAGTGGACAGGCGCAGAGTCTTCCCTTCGTACTCAAAAGAGAGGTTCTCGTCGTGGTTCAGAAAGAATGCCTTGCCCCGGCAGGCCCGGTTCGCGCGCAAGATTGCCTATTTTCACGGCTGTTACGTAGAGTATAATTTCCCCCAGCTGGGCAAAGACCTTGTCAGAATTCTGAATGAGGCCGGATACGGGGTGGAACTCCTTCCCGAAGAGAAGTGCTGCGGGGTGGCCCTTCTCTCCAACGGTTTCTCCCGTCAGGCCCGACGCCAGGCCGAAAGCAATATCTCCGCTTTCCGCAAGGCCCTCAGCGGCGGTGCCGAGGCCATCCTGACTACCGGCTCGACCTGCACTCTGACTCTTCGTGAAGAGTATTCGAATATACTCGGGATGGATGTTTCGGATGTGGCCTCCTGCATCCATCTGGCAACAGAGTGGCTGTATGGCAAACTTGAATCAGGCGAAATCAGTCTGAAGTTCAAATCTTTGGGTAAACCTCTAAGGGTGGCATACCATTCTGCCTGCCATATGGTCAAGTTGGGCTGGAGCATCTTCTCGATTGAGATGCTGCGCAGGATTCCCGGACTTCAGCTGACACCCCTTCAGCCTCAATGCTGCGGGATTGCCGGGACCTTCGGCTTCAAAAAGGAAAACTATGATTATTCGCAGAAGATCGGCTTGTCTCTCTTTGATGAGATCCGTGAGTTGAATCCCGATCTGGTGGCCACAGACTGCGAAACCTGCAAATGGCAGATTGAGATGTCAACTCAATACTCTGTTCTCAACCCTGTCTCACTGCTGTCGGCTGCTCTCTGAAGAAAGCCTTTCCCAAAGCCAAAAGGCTAAATTGCTTACAGTTCCCTGAAACAAAATCAAAAAAAATTTGGGAATCAGGAAGAATAATGATACCTTTGCAGTCCATTTGCCGAAAATATAAAGAAAACAGATATGAAAAGAACATTCCAACCTTCCAATCGCAAGAGAGTCAACAAGCACGGCTTTCGCGAGAGAATGAGCACTCCGAACGGACGCAGGGTTCTTGCATCCCGCCGCCGTCACGGCCGCAAGAAACTTACTGTCTCTTCAGAAGACAGGTTCTAGCATTTTTATAGGAAATGCCTGAACTGATGAGGGTGACCCTTTCACGGGTTATCCTCATCAGTTTTTTTAAGGGTATCGCACTGTCTTCGCACCCTTGCCGGGAGTGTCTTTTCGTTTTGAGGTTCCTGAACTTTTCCTTACATTTACATCCCAATCAGCCTGATGCCGGATGAATCGAAGGCCCCAAATATTGTTTTTCTTTCTTCTTGTGCTCATTTTGTCCACAAGAAGCATCCCCGCCCTGCCGAAGGCTGCTTCACGCAGCGTTTCCTCCATTCAGAGCCTTTCCGTAAGATCTTTCGCGCAGGACAAACGTGGCTTTATGTGGATTGCCACCGACAACGGTCTGTGCAAGTACAGCGGGCACGAATACCTTTATTACTATCCTGATCCCGAAGCTGAAGGCTCGCTCCCGTCGTTGAAGGTCCGTTCTCTGGCGGTGGATTCCAACGATGTCCTATGGGTTCTGACCGACAAAGGTCTCTGCTGGTACGATTCCCTCGGTGATGTCTTCGAAGTCGTTAATCTGGACATTTCTCCCGAGGGGATAATAGTATCCGGCGACACCCTCTTCTGCTACGGGATGGAGGGTACGGCTCTTGTCCCGACCGAAATAGCCTCATTCCGCCGCATCGACCGCCCCAAAAAGGCGCGCTCCCGCCCGAATGACTGCATATCAATACTCAAGGGTGAGAAGTACAGTTTTGCGGTGATGGCTTGCGATTCGGCCGGTTCGGTCTGGGGCTGCCGCTCCGACAGTATTACGGTCTGCCGCTTTGACTCTGCGCTTGACGAAAGTTTCAGCTGTTCCCTTCCTGACAAGTCCGAATTTCACGCACTGGCCTTCGACAGCAGCGGCAACCTCTGGATAGGACGCCGCAACGGGCTCAGTATCATCAGCCCTTCAACTGGCCTGGAGCCTGATTCCGATAAGATCAGCGCGATGATAAGCGCCTGCTCCTCCAGCGACGTGACCACCATTCTGGCGGCGGGCAATACTATGTATGTCTGTATGCCTGGCAACGGAATCTATACTTTTGAGACGGATACAGGACAGCTGCGCAAGGACGTTGCCGATAGGTTCTCCCTCAGTTATATGAGCGATTTCTGCTGCTCATATTACGACTCCGAGAACCATCCCTGGATAGGAACCCTGGACCGCGGGTTCGCGCTGCGCTTCCTTGAGAAGAAAAACTTCTCGCTTGCCAGAAGCGTATCCCGAATCACCTTCGGCAAATATATAAACAGCATTTCACTTTCGCCCGTATCCAAATGGGGATGGGTCGCCAGTTACTACAAAGGCCTTTTGTCCTTCCACTCAAGGGGGGCGCGCCCCAGATGGTTCAATTACGACAGAGACCCTGTCCTGCAGTCCATAGGCCGCAAGGGAATACGTTCAATTATGTGCGATTCCGAAGACAGGCTCTGGATCAATATGGAGGGCAAGGTGGCCGTATGCAAGACCGCCAAGGGCGAACTGATCTCTGCGCGCGTCCTATGCAAGGGTTTGGAGGTCAATCACTTCCTTGAAGATACCGAAGGGAATGTGTGGATGTGCAGTCAGTGCGGACTCCTTAAGTTTGAAAAGAAGGACATCCCGTCAGAAATCAGAGCTTCCGGAAAAGATGAAATCCCGGGAGTTGAAAAGATGACTTGCCTTTTCAAGGGGCAGGAGGTGAAGGATGCCCGTCTGACAGCGCCCGGGGTGATGACGATAGCAGTGCACGATATGGGCATTTACGACGTCAATCTCCTTTCGCTGCAAGCGATGCCTTCCTCGTACGTTCCGGATGCCAGCCAGGCCTTGCTGAAGAATCCTTCGTCACTGCACTATTCAGACGGAACGCTCTGGGTCGGGACACATAACAGAGGACTCTTCGGATTTCCTTCTGGGGCCGAGGTCAGGCAATACTCCACACAGAACGGCCTGGGGAGCGACGATATCAGCGCCATTCTCGATGACGGCGCAGGGAATGTCTATGTAAGCACAGCCTGCGGCTTGTCGATCATCACTCCCAGATATGAGAATCCTGTCACGTATTATCAGGGCCGATGGATGGATACCCAGTATTTCTGCCCGCGCAGTGCGGCTGCAGATGGCGACAGGCTCTTCATAGGAGGCAATACCGGGATAGCCATACTCGAATCGCACAGGATTATTCCCAATATTACCGATGCCCCCGTCAACGTTGTCCTTACTGAACTGAGAATCAACGGAGAACCAATCGAACCGTGCAAGGGAGGAGTTTTGGAAACCCTCATAGATGACACTCACAAGATTGTCCTGAGGCATAGCCAGAATACTATAGGCATCAAGTTCGACTATGTATCCTTCATTGCCGAGGATAATGTCCGCTTCTCGTACCGTCTTTCAGACTACGGCTCTTCGTCGGAATGGATAGATGCCGGTAACCTCAAGAGTGTCACCTTCTCGCATCTGCCTCCCGGGCACTATATGCTGGAACTGGCATCGACCAACTTTGACGGCTTCCGCAGCAAGGAACCCCGCCAGCTCGAAATCGTCGTCAAGGAATCGCCATGGAAGTCCTGGCTGGCCATCGTCATCTACATTCTGCTCCTTCTGCTGCTGACATATCTTGTATTCCGTATTCTGATAGACCGGAGGGTTCGTGCCACCGAACTTCAGGTGACCAGGGAAGAACTGGAAAGGGTATCGAGCCTTTTCAGCAGCAGCGTCTCGGCCGGAGGAGCCGACACTGCTGAGCTGCATTCCGAGGAGAAGAAACTTTCGGTTGCCGACCAGAACTTCATCAACTCGGTCACAGACTATATTATGACCCATATGACGGGCGAGCCCATCAGCATTGACACGCTCTCCGAGGAAATGTGCATGAGCAGGGCAAGTTTCTTCCGCAAGATGAAATCTCTGACAGGGATGACTCCGAGCGACTTCATAATGTCTTATCGTCTCGACAAAGCCGCATCTATGCTTAAGGACGGCCGCTGGAGAATCAACGAAATCTCTGATATGCTCGGATTCAGTTCTCCTTCGCACTTCACAAAAGTATTCAAAAATAGATTCGGAGTATCACCCAAAGATTGGCGTTAGTCTCATCAGGCAGTTGAGATTCATAGACAATTTTCTGATACTGCCGTGTCAATCCTTTGAGACCATAAATGCTATTTTTGCTTCGATACTTGTATTGTTTTATGAAAAAACTCATTCCTGCACTCGTATTACTGTCAGTATCGTTGTCTGCATTCGGGCAGTCTTCAAAGCCTGCGAGAGAGTCCGGCGCAGTCAGGCCTGCCGCCACGCTTCGCAATGAAGCGACCGTCGATGCCGCTCCTTCAGGTTCGATGAACGGCAGAAAGATAGACGGCTACCGCGGAATCTGGTTCACCATCGGACAGGCTCGTTCCGACTATGGCGACAAGTACTCCGGAGGACTCGGAACCTATACTATGAAGCATATCCCTCTTGCCGTGTATGCCCCCGAGGTCCGAAAGACTTTCTTTGTGTTCGGAGGTACCGACAAGACCGAGAATCCCTACCTGCTCTGTATGGCCGGCTGTTACGACCACGATACGGGTATGCTCTGCAAGCCTGTGGTGGTTTATGACAAAGGCTGCCTCGGCGTGGGGGACCCCCATGACGACCCCACGATTCAGCTTGACAAGGATGGATATATCTGGGTTTTCGTGGCAGGCAGAGGCAACAAGCGTCCGGGCATACGCTTCAAGAGCAGCAAGCCATACGACATCAGTTCCTTCGAATATGTAAACGAGAGCGTAATGGCCTACCCTGAGGTAATTTATGACCCCGACAAGGGCTTTTTCCTCTTTGAAACACGCTATGACGGGGTTCGCAGGACTTTCTACCAGACCAGCGCCGACGGCATCAACTGGAGCGACTATCAGCCCATCGCTTCGATAATCGAGCCGGGGGAGAAGCGCTCCGGCCATTATCAGTTCGTCAACTATGACGGTGAGAAACTGGTATGCTGTTTCAACCGCCATATAAACGGAGCCGTAGATACCAGAACCAATATTTACTACATACAGTCGAAGGACTGGGGAAAGACATGGACAACGGCTGACGGCTCTCCCGTAACGCTCCCCGTAACAAGGGAAGAAGGTCCGGCTCTGATCCGCAACTATCACGCTGAAGGCAAGAACTGCTACATCAAAGACATAAACTTCGACTCCAAGGGCCGCCCGGTCATATACTATGTTACAAGCGACAATCATCTTACCGGTCCTGCCGGAGGTCCCAGAACCCACTGCGTAGCCCGCTGGACGGGAAAGAAGTGGGCTTTCAGTTCATTCGCCGAATCGACGCACTGCTATGACTCCGGGAGCCTATGGTCAGACGGAGATGAACTTACCATCATCACCCCCTCCGACCCCGGCCCGCAACTCTGGGGAACAGGAGGCGAGATGGTGATGTGGAAGAGCCGCGACTGTGGAAAGAGCTGGAAGCGTCACCGCACACTGACCCACAACAGTCCCCGCAATCACGGTTATGCTCGCAGACCCCTGAACTGCAACGACGACTTCTATGCATTCTGGGCTGACGGCAATCCCGACAAGCGCAGCATTTCCTACCTCTATTTCTGCAACAGCAAGGGAGACGTTTTCAGAATGCCTTACAAGATGGACTCGGAGTGGCAGAAGCCCGAAGTTGTAACGGTGGTAGAAAAATGAACATATATTATTTTAATAACCGCATAATTTATGAGACTTTTCAGAAATTTTATCCCGCTATTGGCAGTTGCGGGATTGTTGATTTCAGGATGCATTGCTGAAGAAGGCAAGCCCGATGAAAAGAAAGACAGCGTTGAACTCACCGGTTTTCAGGAGAGCATATCCCTGTCTTACGACGGCTCCGAAACAGCAAGCTTCAAGGTCGTGTCGGGTATGACCTGGTCTGTAACCAAGAGTGCCGGCTCAGAATGGCTGACAATATCTCCTGCCAACGGAGGTGCCAACACTCCTGCCGAAGTTACCATCTCTGTGGCCCCTAACGACGATCTTGAAAGAAGCGCCAGTTTTACCTTCTACTGCGCTTCGGTCGAGAAAACTGCCACTGTGACTCAGGCCGCCATGCCTATTGTGCCTGAAATCGATGTTCGTCTCGAAGAGAAACTTGTCCCCTTCCTCTTCAATGTCCTGGACCCCGTTCAGTTCGTCGTATGGTCCAATGTCAAATGGACTGTGGAGAAGAACGGCCTTGACTGGCTTGACGTTACTCCTGCAGAAGGCGAAAGGAAGACGGAGACTCTAGTCACCCTTACTCCTTCATTGAACGAAGGTGTTGCCCGTGAGGGAACTTTGACCTTCAAGGCAGAAGGTGCAACCGACGTCGTCGTCAACGTTACTCAGACCGAGTTTGTCGATGATCCTTTCCTGACAGTGAACGGCATTCCCGAGGACGGTAAATACTTATTTGCCAATACTCCCGAAGCCGGTCTTGAACTGTCGGTCGTCACAAATCGCAGTTGGACGGCAACCAAGTCCGAGGGTCTTGACTGGATAGACGTAAGTCCTTCTTCAGGCGACAAGAATATCGACGGAGTCACAGTCACAGTTACTGCAAGTCCCAATACCGGCTCCAATTCAAGGGAAGGTACCATAACCTTCACATCTTCCGATGCTTCCGTAGAGCCTGTTGTACTTGCCGTTTCTCAGGAAGGAAAAATATTGAATTGGATATGGACTCTTAAGGATGAGGTACTCAAAAAAACTACCTGGGCCTCTAATGCCAAGGCTAAGAGTGACAACGGTGTAGCCGAGATGGAATGGATTACTGCCAATGATGCATCGTGCTATAGCGATAATGCCGCCAAGGGTCCTATCGTCAGTTCTAAAGGTGAGGGACATTATGCCTACAAGGGCTTGTGGACCGATGACAATTTGCAGTTCACCATTCCCGTCAAGGCCGAGGCCGGGCACAAGGTCACCATCAAGTTCGGAATGTCTGCGACCAAGCATGCACCTTCCTTCTGGATGGTGGAATATAAGTCAGGTGATGAATGGATTGCCACAGAGAAGTCAAAGCTGACCAATAAAAAGAAACATACTGCAGAGGCTACCTTCGTTCTTAAGAATGCCGACGATATTTACAATATCAGTCAGAGCTATGTATGCCCTAAAGACGAGGAAAATATCCAAATCAGACTCCGCTGCGTGAACGGCAAGTATCCTGTCGACTCCAATGACCTCGGCAAGGCACATAAGTCCGGTACTATACGAATCCGTCAGTGGAGTGACGGTTCTTGCGACCAAATCTTTATTTCTTATGAATAGAATCAGTAAAGCGATGATTAAGAATCTAGTGCTCCTGCTGTCGCTTCTTTCGCTCACAATCGCTCCGTCTGCCTATTCAAGGCCTCAGCCTGTGAGTCAGATCCAGTCTGCAGCCGTGAAGGTTCAGGGAACGGTCCTCGACAAGGATGGTCTTCCCGTGATTGGTGCGGCCGTGATGGTGAAAGGCGTAAAATCTACCGGAACGGTGACCGACCTTGACGGCCGTTTCGAGCTTAAGGCTGTGCCCGGCGCCAGCCTGCATATATCCTGTCTGGGATACGTGGACAAGGTCCTGACTTTCGACGGGAACCCTGTTAAGGTTGTCCTTGAGGAGGAATCCACCCTCCTCGAGGAGACCGTGGTTGTGGGATACGGCGAGCAGAAGAAGGAAAGTGTCGTGGGTGCCATATCACAGATTTCGACCGAAGATATCATCAATTCAGGTACTACCAACATCACAACGGCCCTGACCGGTAAGCTTTCGGGTGTTACCACCATAATGAACGGCGGACAGCCCGGCAGCAACGATGCCACCATACTCATCCGTGGTGTATCCAGCTGGAACGGTTCTTCGCCTCTGGTAATGGTGGACGGAGTTGAACGCAGCTTCGCGGATATCGACCCCAACGAAGTAGCCACAATCTCTGTGCTCAAGGATGCATCGGCAACGGCTGTGTTCGGAGCCAAGGGTGCAAACGGTGTCATTATTGTTACCACCCGCACAGGTTCGGTCGGCAAGGCCAAGTTGAATGCTTCGGTTACTTACGGTATGGATTTTCCGACTATGCTTCCCGAGCATATCTCTTCGGCTACTACCGCCGAAATGCTCAATCTGGCATTCCGCAATGCCCAGAGCTATCAGTCGCAGTATCCTCAGAGCATCATCGACGAGTACCGCAATCCTTCGACCCGCATCAACTCAATCCGTTATCCCGACAACGACTGGGTTGACCTGTGTCTCAAGGATATGGCTCAGAGCGTCACAGCCAATCTGTCCATTTCGGGAGGTACCGAAAAACTTAAGTACTTCACCTCCTTCGGCTACAGCAAGGAAGGCTCGGTATTCAAGGACTTTACAAACTGGGGCGCATCGAACTTCTCATACGACCGCTTCAACTATCGTATGAACCTTGATTTCAAGGTTACTCCCACTACCCTGCTGGCGGTGAAGGTCGGTGGAAATCTCGGTGTCCAGAACGTACCTACCGGAACAGGTTCGGTTTCTACAACCAAACTCTACGGGTATATGTACTCTTCATCTCCTATGATGTATCCTGCATACTACCCCGACTGGATTCTGGATGAGATTCCCGATACCGACTACCCCGACCTGAGGGGCGACAGAATTGCTTCTTCCGAAGGCGCATACCACGACAATATCGTCAAGCTTCTGGGTTACGGTTCCTACGAGCAGACTGTATCGAATAAGCTCTACACCGACCTCAAACTCAAGCAGAACCTTGACTTCATCACCAAGGGACTGTCTCTCACGGCAAACGTATCGGTTAGCACATACTACTCTCGCATAGCCCAGACTGCCACGCATTCCAATCCTGTCTTTACCATCAAGTGGGATGTCTTTGACGCGAACAACGGTGACAACCCCTGGCAGAACAACAAGGCTGTCTCTGAGGAAATCTATGAGCAGCCTGCCTTCAGCGTGAGCAAGGGTGGAGTTGAAAACAACTACTACCTCACGTTCTACTGGGAGGGCGCCCTGAACTATGCCCGAGACTTCGGCGACCATTCGGTAACCGGTCTCGTCCTGTTCAACCAGCGTGAGAAAATCAACACCACCACCTTCCCTTACAGGACTATGGGCGTTGTTTCGAGACTTACCTATAATTATAAGCGCAAGTATCTTCTCGAAGCCAATCTCGGCTATACTGGATCGGAACAGTTCTCTCCCAAGAACAGGTTCGGACTCTTCCCTTCAGTGGCGGTCGGATACGTCATCTCGCAGGAGAAATGGTGGAAGTCGGCTATGCCCTGGTGGTCAAAGATGAAACTGCGTTACTCCGATGGACTTGTCGGTAACGACCAGACTTCTTCAAGATGGCTGTACTACAGTTCCTACTCCAAAGGCGAATTCATCACCGAGGATGCCGCCGCCAATGAGGTGGCTCAGTGGGAGACTGCTCACAAGCGTGACCTGGGTATCGAGATGGGATGGCTGAAGAACCGTCTCACCCTCAACCTTGACCTTTTTGACGAGTTCCGTAACAATATGCTGCTAAACCCTAACGTGACTATGCTTGTAGGTACAAAGTACAAGGAAGTCAACAAGGGCTCTATGAAGAAGCACGGCATAGACATCGAACTCGGCTGGAAGGATGTCCGCAAGAACGGTTTCGGATACAACATCAGCGGAATGCTCTCGCTCAACGAGAACCGTATCATCAACTTTGAAGATGCTCCCTATGCTCCTGACTATCAGAAGACTGCAGGCAAGCCCTACAAGGGACAGACAAGCGGTGTGAATGTTGTTGACGGCGGATATTACACCTCCGTCGATGATATCCACAACTATCCCGCCTATACTACCAACTGGCAGTATGTGAACGTAGGTGCCTACAAGTATCTCGACTATTCGGCAGATGGAGCCATCACTACCGATGACCTCCACGCCATTGGCGGAAGCCAGTATGCTCCTCTTTCGGGTTCAATCAATCTGGGCCTCGACTACAAGGGCTTTGAGTTCAGAATGCTCTGGACAGGCAGCTATGGCAAGTACGTAGAATACAACAAGAGCTGGGAAGTCGAGTTCAACAAGGGAGACTACCGCGTGAATAAGTCCCAGCTTGACTACTGGCGTCCCGACAACCAGGATGCAACGCACTCGACCCTCGTGTTCGGCGGTCCTTCCGGACATCCTATGTATATGTGGGCTGGCGGAAACCCTGACGGCGGATACGAAATGATGCTCGAAGGCCGTACCTGGAGAAGGGCCGATTACATCAATCTTAGAGAAGTCTATCTGGGTTATACCTTCAAGTCCAAGCAGTTCTTTAAATCCACCGGTCTGCGCTCACTCAGCGTTTTTGCTACCGGTAACAATCTGTGGACCATCACCAACCTCCTCGAGGGAGACCCCCAGAGCACGACCTTTACCTACGGCTTCTATCCCAATATGCTGAAGGTTAAATTAGGAGTCAAAGTCGGATTCTAAAAGGAAATGTGAATTATGAAGAAAATCCTATACTCTCTTCTGATTGCCTCCGGTATTGCCCTTACCGGTTGCAGCTGGCTTGACATCAATCCCGAGACAGGACTCGACGAGAGCGAGGTCTTTACTGTCTGGGATAATTACAAGTCTTACTTCAACTATGTGTATTCTGGAACCACGAGTGGAAATGAAACCAATATCACATTGGGTTATCCCGCCTATCTGGATACCTGGAACCTGCGTTTCACCTGGGCGGCATTGACTGATATGGCCGACTGCGGACGTCTTGTCCGCGCCCAGAACATCAAGGCAGGTACCCTTGGCGCAAATGTCTCGGTCTTTACCACCGATCTTTCCAGAAGGCCCATCTCCTACTCGATGTTCAAGATTATCCGCATCTGCAACAAGGCCATTGCAAATATCGACAGAATACGCAACTGCCCGAGCGAGGAAGACAAGAAGGACATTCTCGGTCAGGCCTACTTCGTCAGGGGCTATGCACACTTTGTTCTCTGCCGCTATTTCGGCGGTATGCCCTATCTTGACAAAGCTCTCGAAGCGGACGACGAATGGGATCTGCCCCGTATGTCAAGCCACGATACCTATCTGAGATGCGCAGAGGATTTCGAAGAGGCCTGGAAGTATCTCGATGCAGCCGGAAAGGCTAGGCGTGATGCCGGTCCCGGTCAGCCCGGACACCTGAATGCTCCTGACCAGAACCGTCCCAACGGCGTTGCCGCCAAGGCGATGAAGGCCCGTGCCCTGCTCTATGCAGCCAGCCCCCTGAGCAACGTCAACGGAGACGAGGACTGGAAGGCTGCCGCCTCTGCCTGCAGCGAAGCTCTCAGCCTTGCACTTGAGAACAGTTTCGATCTTCTGCCCATCGATTCCTGGCAAAACAACTTCATCAAGTCCAGGTACACCAACGAGCAGATCTGGGCCCATGTATTCAGTGCTGCAAAGGCTAATGCGGCATCTTATTCCTGCATCTACACCTATGCTATGTCGAACTATACAAATGCCAGCGGAGACTGCCCCACGCAGAACTTTGTTGACAAGTTCGAGACCATATATGGCGAGCCCCTCGAAACTCCTGAGCAGAGAGAGGCCGCAGCTCTGGCCGGTCACTACAACGAGCAGAACCCTTATGCCGGTCGTGACCCCAGGCTCGACCTCACGGTCCTTCACGACGGCAGCGTAGTGGCAGGATGTGCAACCGGAGTTAATTTCTACTATGACCCCGACCAGAAAATGTATCCCGGGACCAAGATTGCCGGTGCCTCTTCGCAGAGATTTTTCGGCCACGAGTGGGGCGCCACAGACGGCAAGGGTATGACCAACACCGGTTATATGGTGAACAAGTGGTGGGACGGCAAGTTCAACGTCAGCTACAACCGTTCTGACCCTCTGATAAGACTTGCCGAACTCTATCTGAACTATGCCGAGGCGGTGAACGAGGCTTATGGTCCCGACGGTAAGGCCGGGGATATTGAACTGAGCGCAGTCGAGGCAGTCAATGTCGTTCGTGCAAGAGCCGGTATGCCTCCCGTCCTGTCGGAGTTTACTTCCGACAAGGAGAGTTTCAGAGAGCGTATCCGCAACGAAAGAACAGTCGAACTTGCCTTCGAGGGACATCATTACTACCTCGACATCCGTCGCTGGAAGATTGCTCCCAAGACTATGACTAAAACCCTTATGGGAATGTATGTCGAGAAGGTTCCTGTCAGCGCAGAGTATCCTTTAGGCAGAAAGTTCGAGCGCAGAGCCATTCCCTCCAACCGTCAGTCAACATGGAAGGATGCTATGTATTACATCCCCTTCCCAGTAGAGGAAGCAAACAAAATGAAGAACTTTGTCAATAACCCCATCTGGTAATACTCAGCGGAATATGAAACAGTTTATTAAGATAAATATTGCGGTTCTTGCGGCCTTGTGCCTGTCTGTGCCCGCTCTTGCAGGAGGAGGTGTCCCTGCGGATTCTGTCGCAGTCCGGCTGGTACTCCCTTTCGGGCGCATAATGGACAAGTCTCTTTCGACAGGTACATCAACTACCTTCCACGAGAACGACATCAACAA
>JAQXJU010000027.1 GCA_029009115.1 Bacteroidales bacterium
TGCCCGACCGGCCTCTCAGGCACTTCTAACGGGGGTAGCCCTAACTCGTGAAATTCACCTCAAAAAACAATCTGCCTCTGAGGTACCTGTAGAGGGGGTGACGCTCTGAGGTGGACACAAAGTCGTTCCACCTCAAACACCAACCTGCCCCAGAAGCCCTTCTGAAGGGGGGGCGCCCCTGAAGGTGAATTTCACGAGATCGCCCGACCGGCCTCTGAGGTGCTTCTGGCAGGGGTAGCCCCAACCCGTGAAATTCACCTCAAAAGCCAATGTGCCTCTGAGGTACCTGTAGAGGGGGTGACGCTCCGAGGTGGATACAAATTCGTTCCACCTCAAACACCAACCTGCCCCAGAAGCCCTTCTGATGGGGGTCAGCCCGAAAGGTGAATTTCACGAGATTGCCCGACCGGCCTCTGAGGCACTTCTGACAGGGGTCACCCCAACCGGTGAAATTCACCTCAAAAACCAATGTGCCCCAGAAGCCCTTCTGACGGGGGTTGCCTCGAAAGGTGAATTTCACGAGATCTCCCAACCGGCCTCTGAGGCACTTCTGACAGGGGTCACCCCAACCGGTGAAATTCACCTCGAAACCCAATGTGCCCCAGAAGCCCTTCTGAAGGGGGGCGCCTCGAAAGGTGATTTTCACGAGATTAAGTTTCAAGGGTAGCGATTAGCCAAGCCGCTTTACAAGGACTTCTGGAGAGGGATGGAGGAGGGTGTGTTCACAAGAATACCGCACAATAAAAAACGGAGAACTCATAAGAATTCTCCGCTTTTTAGTAGCGGGAGGCGGACTCGAACCACCGACCTCCGGGTTATGAGCCCGACGAGCTACCAACTGCTCTATCCCGCGATGTGGACTACAAAGGTAGTCATTATTTTTGATTTTCCAAATTAAATCTCAAACAAATTAGCTCAAGGCCTCAATCATCCTGTCAATCTCATCCTTCCCGAACACCGATTCCTCGCCGCTGGAAAGATTCTTAATCCGAATGAGTCCCTGCTCAAGTTCACTCTCGCCGCAAATGCTCAGGAACGGAATCCCCTTTCTGTCAGCATAGTCGAACTGCTTCTTGAGCTTCGAAGAGTCCGGATACAACTCTACGGATATCCCCCTCGAGCGAAGCATAGCCGCTACCGGCAGGATATACCCGACCTCCCTTGCGCCCATATTGGCAAAGAGCAGACGCGAGGCCGAACTCCCGTTCACGGGGAACTTCTCAAGACCCAGAAGAACATCGTAGATGCGGTCGGCTCCGAACGAGATACCCACTCCAGACATACCCGGAAGCCCGAAAATACCCGTCAGGTCATCGTAGCGTCCACCTCCGCATATACTTCCTATCTGAAAGTCGAGGGCCTTGACCTCGAAGATAGCGCCGGTATAATAATTCAGTCCACGCGCGAGCGAAAGGTCAATCTCCACAGGGAGAGTGATGCCGGCGGAAGAAATGAATCCAAAAAGTTCCTCCAGCTCGTCTAGACCCTTGAGCCCTGTTTCGGAAGATGCCAGAACATCCCTCATCCGGGCTATCTTCTCTGCGGCACTGCCTTCGAGCAGAAGCACAGGCTCCAGAATTTGCACCGCCTCGGGCGAAAGCCCCTTCGAGAGCATCTCTTCCTTAACGGCATCGAGCCCTATCTTGTCAAGCTTGTCAATGGCAACTGTGATGTCAACCACCTTGTCGGGGAAACCGCATACTTCGGCCAGACCGGTCAGCACCTTGCGGTTGTTAATCTTAAGCAGGACCCGGATACCCAAGTTCCTGAATACCTGATCCACAATCTGCACAAGCTCAAGTTCACAAAGCTGCGAACGCGAGCCTATCGCATCCACATCGCACTGGTAGAACTCGCGGTAGCGGCCTTTTTGCGGGCGGTCCGCTCTCCACACAGGCTGAATCTGATAGCGCTTGAAGGGGAAAGAAAGCTCGTTCTGGTGCTGAACCACAAACCTTGCGAAAGGAACGGTCAGGTCGTATCTCAGTCCCTTGTCACACAGGGCCTTTGAAAGAGCGGGAGCATTGAAGCGCCCATCCTCCGACTTGTAAGCGTCGAAATCCACCCCGGTGAAAGGGTCGCCGGAGTTCAGGATTCGGAAAAGGAGTTTGTCGCCCTCGTCGCCATACTTGCCTAGAAGGGTCGAAAGGTTCTCCATTGCCGGAGTCTCTATCTGGGAGTATCCGAAAGAACGGAATACTTCGCTGACTGTATTGAAGATATAGTTTCTGCGAGCTGTTTCTACGGGACCGAAATCTCGCGTCCCCTTTGGTATTGAGGGCTTTGATGCCATAATTCTAAAAACATTGACTGGCAAAGATACTGTTTTATTGCGTTTCCTGCAAAGGCCCATGCCCTCAGCTTGAACGGGAAGTCAGTTCATTTGGCTCGGAATTTGCTGATACATTGGTGCTAACGCCCTTTTGGGCATAACTCAACAAACTATGGATGTCAAATTTTATTTGTGTCCCACTTGTGGCAATATTGTCTACAAGGTGGAGGATTCGGGGGTAGTTCCCGAATGCTGCGGTTCCAAGATGATACTTATGGAGCCGAAGAGCACTGACAACGGCACCGAGAAGCATCTCCCCGCAGTGGAATGGCTCGATGACTGTACTCTCAGGGTAAGGATAGGCTCCTTGCCGCATCCATGCACCCAGGAGCATTTCATCCAGATGATTGCTATCAGGCTGAAAGACGGTATCATCATCAAACGTCTTTGCAAGTCGGCCTGCAGCGATTATCCCCAGGCAGTTTTCCACTGCAGGAAAGATGAAGTGACTGGCGTTTATTCCTACTGCAATCTTCACGGCCTGTGGCATCTTGCCCTTGACCCTGAAATCCGCTGACAGTTGATATGGCCGGGCCGCAGAGCCCGGCCTTTCCTCGTCCTCGTCCCGGCACCTCGACCCCGGCCACTCGACCCCGGTTCGTCCGCGTTCCGGCCCTTCGGCCCCTCGGCCCCGGTTCGTCTCGGCCCCAACTTGTCCCGGCCTGCCGAAAAAAATATCCAGCCCCGATGCAAGGTTTTGGCCCAAGGTGGATTTAATGTGGTGGATAAACGAAAAAACACACAGAAGCTATGAACAGAAAATTCATCATTACACTTATGGCAGGACTTGCTGCCCTTGTCAGCCTGAGCTCCTGCAACGACAGCAAAGACGACAATCTGGCTCTGATGCAGCCTACGGCCCTGGTTACCGTCCGTCCTCAGGGAGATTCCTTCGTGATGCGCCTCGACGAGAAAGTACGCCTCCATCCCACCAATGTGACAAAGTCCCCCTATGGCGACAAGGAAGTCCGTGCTCTGGTAAATTATAAAGTGGAATCAGTCAACGGCAACGATCAGGATGTTTATGTGCACTGGCTCGACAGCATACGCACAAAAGCCCCTGTTGCGAGTCTCGGCGAACTGAACGACGACACCTACGGCAACGATCCCTTTGAGATTGTCCGCGATTGGGTTACAATAGCCGAAGACGGATATCTTACCCTGAGAACCCGCACCCGCTGGGGCGGTCCCTGCCATCCCCACTATATGAATCTGCTGACCGGGGTCAATCCCTCCGACCCTTATGAGTTCGAGATTCGGCACGATGCCGACGGCGACCTTGGCGGAGTCGTGGGAGATGCTCTTATCGCCTTCGACCTCAGGAAAATCTTTGAAGCCGAGCCTGCGGGGACGGTAGAATTCAAGATACGCTGGATGTCCTACAGCGGTGAGAAGTCGGCAGTCTTCAAGATGGTTCTGCCCGAATCCTCGGAGAGGAGCCTGTAGAATGTCATTACTTCGGAACAGAATTGCAGACGATGAAACTTCGCTAATCCGGCGGGCCTTGAAAGGCGACGGAAAGGCAAAGTACGAGATATACCAAAAGTATGTCAGGTATCTTTCTGCAATCTGTTCCAGATATATTTCTGACGACGAAGATGTCAGGGATATCCTTCAGGATGCATTCCTGAAGATTTTTTCATCGCTGCAAGATTTCCGCTATCAGGGCCAGGGCTCGCTGAAAGCCTGGATGGGAAAGATAGTCCTGAACGAAAGCCTCAAGTTTCTTCGGAAAAATTCAAAGATGACCCTTGTCGGGCTTTCAGACAAAGAAGACATACTCCCCGATGAAGACTCTCTCTCTGGCAATCCCGCAGCCGATGATATCAGAACTGATGATATCCCTTCGTCCGAAATCCACAGAATGATTCGTGAGCTGCCCGACGGATACAGGGCAGTATTTAATCTTTATGTAATTGAAGGCCTGAGCCACAGGGAAATAGCCTCCAGACTCGGCATCAGGGAAGCCTCCTCAGCGTCGCAGCTGCATAGGGCGAAGGCCCTTCTTGCGACCAAGATAAGGGAATGGCACAAAAACCAGGGATGACAATAATTTAAAGACGATGAGCGATAACTGGCTGACAGACATAAGAGAACGGATGGCCGCATACGAGGTCCCCAGGGAGCCCGAAGGACTTTGGGAAGGAATAAACAAAACCCCGCGCAAATCAGTTGCGGGTTGGGGCGTGGCTGCACTTGCAGTTGCCGCCTCACTGGCCGCCATCCTCCTCATCCCCCGGTTCAATAAATCATCCGACACCATCCAGAGCCCTTCCGAAACCCTGGCAGACCTCCGCTTAAATCCCGATCTGCGCCCAACTCCCGACCCGCACCTACCGGCCGAGTCTCTGCGACCGGTAGAGCCCGTTCAGCCGACCGAGCAGCACCAACCGGCCGAGCCCCTGAGACCGTCAGAGTCCGTTCAGCCGACCGAGCAGCACCAGCCGACCGACCAGCACCAACCGACCGAGCCCCTGCGACCGTCAGAGCCCGCTCAGCCTGTCGAGCCGCTACAAAAGGCCGAGCCCGAGCCTCAACCAGCCGAGCCCGAACCCGAACCTCAGCCCAACGCATCCCCCGAAAAGCAATCCGCTCAACCTCAGCAATCGGAACCTTCTCGTCAATCGGAACCTTCCCGTCAATCGGAACCTTCCCGGAACGCCGCAGAGAGCCCCTGGGGCCCCCGGAAAGACTCCGACTTGTATGCCGATTCCACCCCGGGCAGAAACAGAGAATCCCGGCGGCGAGTGAGTCTCGGGGTCTATGCCTCTGGCACTACCGGCAGCGACAATAACCAGATGCTTGTGAGCTCGCATCCGGCAACAGCCGTCGGATCCGACAACACCACCTGGGAAGATAGCCCCGTGCTCGGCCTTCTTGCCTTCAACCAGGGACGCTCGATGACCCGGGAAACTCATCACCATCAGCCGATTCGCGCAGGAATCTCCCTCTCTCTTCCCTTGGGAGAGCGCTTTAGCCTCGAAAGCGGACTCGGGTTTTCCCTGCTCGTATCCGATTTTAGAGAAGGTTCCGATGAACACTATGCCTCATCTTCTCAGACTCTTACCTACCTCTCGCTACCACTGAATGCCCGATACCGCATATATCCCGCCGTTGTCACAGGCAAATCGGGCTTTGAACTTTATGCAAGCGGGGGAGTGCTTGCCCAGAAGTGTATCACAGCCAAAGGCCGGCGCCAGGTAGTACTGGCAGGGACAAACGCTTCAACGGCTGAGGATCAGTTCTCGAGCCTGCCATACCAGTTCTCGGTAGGAACAGCCATTGGAGCACAGTACTCTCTCTGGAAAAATGTAGGGCTCTATTTCGAGCCTGGCATAGCATATTATTTCGATGATGGAAGCACCCTCCAGACTATCTACAAGCAGAAACCCCTGAACTTTACCTTTAATATCGGAGTAAGGTTCAGCCTGTAGCGCCTGCCCTGAAATAATAGAGGACTCTTGTTGATGAACTGTCAATTTTCTATCTTTGCGAAGCCTATCGTACACCAAAATGAAAACCGACATTCAGATAGCAAGAGAGGCTACCTTGAAGCCCATTGCACAAATCGCCACTGAACTGGGAATCTCAGAAAATCTTCTCGAACCTTATGGCAGGTATATCGCCAAGGTCCCTTATTCACTGATAGACAGTCAGAAAGTATCTCGCAGCAAACTGATACTCGTCACCGCCATCACACCCACCAAGGCCGGGATAGGCAAGACCACGGTATCGGTCGGGCTCGCGCTCGGAATGGCAAAGACAGGTCGCAAAGCGGTACTTGCCCTGCGAGAGCCATCGCTCGGGCCCTGCTTCGGAATGAAGGGAGGCGCTGCCGGAGGCGGATATGCCCAGGTAGTCCCTATGGACCGAATCAACCTCCATTTCACAGGAGACTTTCACGCCGTTACCTCGGCCAACAATATGATATCCGCATTGCTGGACAATTACATCTACCAGCATCGCAAGGAAGGCTTCGGGATGAAGCAGATTCTCTGGAAGAGGGTTATGGACGTGAACGACAGGTCTCTGCGACAGATAGTCACCGGACTGGGGCCCTACTCCAACGGCATCCCCCAGGAGGCAGGCTTCGACATCACTCCCGCCAGTGAGATAATGGCAATTCTCTGCCTTTCCAAAGACCTCGAAGACCTCGAGCGTAGGATAAACAACATCCTTTTGGGCTATACTCTCGAAGACAAGCCCTTCTATGTCAAGGATATGGGTGTAGGAGGCGCAATAGCGGTCCTCCTCAAGGACGCCATCAATCCCAATCTTGTCCAGACCACCGAGAATACCCCTGCCTTCATCCACGGCGGCCCCTTCGCAAACATCGCCCACGGCTGCAACTCAATCATAGCGACCAAGACGGCAATGAGTTACGGAGACTACGTGATTACAGAAGCCGGATTCGGTGCCGATCTCGGAGCGGAAAAGTTCCTTGACATCAAGTGCCGCAAAGCAGGCCTCACTCCCGCACTCACCATACTCGTAGCCACTCTTCAAGGGCTAAAGATGCACGGGGGAGTCCCTGAAAGCGACATCAAGCTCCCCAATGCCGAAGGAGTGCGCAAGGGATTCGCCAATCTCGACAGGCACATCCGCAACCTCCAGGGCTTCGGACAGTCCGTTCTGGTCTGCTTCAATCGTTTTGCAAGCGATACCGACGACGAAATCGCCATGGTCCGCGAGCACTGCTCGCAGCTCTCTGTCCCCTTCGCCCTGAACAATGCCTTCGCCGAAGGAGGAAATGGGGCAGTCGAACTTGCGAATCTGGTTGCCAGCACAATAGAAACAAATCCTTCCTCAGAGTTGAAGTTCTGTTATACAGACAATATGTCGGTGCGAGAAAAAATCGAGGCTGTGGCAAGCAAGATTTACGGCGCCGCCTCTGTCAGTTTCTCCCCCGAGGCGCAGAAGAAAATCTGCAAGGCCGAGGAACTAGGCTACGGGTCCTTCCCCGTCTGCATAGCCAAAACCCAGTACTCTTTCTCGCAGGATCCCAAGGCCTATGGTGTTCCCGAGGGTTTCAACTTCGACATCAAAGACCTGGTAATCAATTCTGGAGCCGAGATGCTCGTGGCAATAGCCGGCGATATTATCCGTATGCCCGGCCTGCCCAAAGTGCCTCAGGCTATGAATATCCGAATAATCAACGGCGAAATCGAAGGCCTGTCTTAGCCCGAGTCTGTTTTGTCACGATATTTGCAATGAAGGTTGAGGCCGCTTCAAGTTTGGAGCGTGCCTTAAACATTTAAACACAAATTATTATGAAAAACAAACTTTTAGTGGTTGCTTGCCTTGTGGCCGGACTGCTGGGAGCGGGAGATAAGGCAAATGCGTGTACCGGAATTGCCCTTCGTTCAAAAGACGGGGCATATGTCCCTGCCAGATCGGTCGAATGGCTCAAAACCCCTATGAACTGCGGTTACGCGGTCGTTCCCCGTGGCTACAAGCAGACCTCACTCACCCCTAAAGGTGAGAACGGCCTCAAGTTCAAGGCACTCTACGGATATGTCGGAATCTACACCGAGTACGAAAAATTCGTGGTAGAGGGCGTCAACGAGGCAGGTCTATCTGCCGGACTATTCTTCTTCCCCGGATTCGGCGAGTATCCCGCCTTTCAGGAATCGCTGAGCAGTGAGAGTCTCTGCGATATGCAACTCGTCAGCTGGGTCCTGTCGAACTTCTCCACCATCGACGAGCTGAAGCAGGGAATCTCCAAGGTCAGGGTTACGGGCCTCGACCCCAAGGTGGGTACCGTGCACTGGAGGTTCACCGAGCCCGGAGGAAGGATGGTAGTGCTTGAGTACAAGGGCGGAGAGCCGCAATTCTTCGAGAACACCCTGGGTACACTCACTAACTCCCCGGGATTCGAGTTCCACCTGACCAATCTCCGTAACTACGTGAACCTCAGCTCCGGAGCTGCCCCCAATCAGACCCTTGCCGAAGGACTCGAACTCTCTCCCCTCGGCGGAAACAGCGCTATGCTCGGCCTCCCCGGAGATTTTACCCCTCCTTCCCGCTTCGTCCGTGCAGCCTTCTTCAGCGCAACTGCACCTGTATTGGAGAACGGATTCGAGGCCGTAACCCAGGCATTCCACATCCTCAACAACTTCGATATTCCCATCGGAGCCCAGCACAAGGCAGGAGAAGTGCCCGCCGGACTTCCCAGCGCGACCCAGTTCACCTCGGCAACCGACCTGAAGGCCCTGAAACTCTACTACAAGACGGCCTGGAACCAGAACATCCGCTGCATCGACCTCCGGAGCATAGACTTCGCAAAGGTGAAATACCAGACCTCACCCCTCGACAAGACCAAGGTCCAGCCCGTTGAAATGATTTCAATCCGTTAGATGAGAATACTTTTTATCTGTCACGGTAACATCTGCCGTTCTGCAATGGCAGAATTCATAATGAAAGCCCTCGTGAAGGCCCGCGGCCTCGAGGGCTTTTACCATATTGAGAGCGCTGCCGTATCGTCCGAGGAAATCGGCAATCCCATCTACCCGCCGGCACGCCGCTGCCTAAGCCTGCACGGGGTAAAGTTCGACCCGAACAAGAAAGCCCGCAAGGTGACTCCCGCCGACTACGACTCCTTCGACAGGCTCATCTGTATGGACGGGAGCAACGTGCGCCGTCTGATGGGCATCATAGGCAGCGACCCTCAGTCTAAGGTTCACCTTATGATGTCCTACACGGGGCAGGGGAGAGACGTTGCAGACCCCTGGTACACAGGCGATTTCGAGACTACCTTTAATGATGTGCTCGCCGCCTGTGAGGCAATGCTGAATTCAGATATCAGATAGACAGGTCGCTAAGGACGTTGATAAGTTCCTTGTCTATGGGCTTGTTCTGCTTGATGGCCCTTGTCAGAGGCACATAGACAATCTTGTCGTTGGCGATACCTATCATAATGTTCCTCTGGCCCTCGTTGAGAGCTTCGATGGCGGCATATCCCATCCTCGATGCAAGAATCCTGTCGTAGGCGCTCGGACGCCCGCCTCTCTGAAGATGTCCCAGAATCGTAACTCTTACGTTGAACTCAGGGTACTCCTTCTTGACACGCTCGGCGTAGTACATCGCACCTCCAAGTCCGTCCTTCTTCGCCTCGGACACAAGCACTATCGAACTGTTCTTGCTCTTTCTGATGCCGTGCTCAATGAACTGTGCAAGCTGATCGACGTCGGTAAGATCCTCGGGGATGATGGCAGCCTCGGCTCCCGAAGCAATGGCGCTGTTCTGCGCAAGGAATCCGGCATCCCGTCCCATAACCTCGACAAAGAAGATACGCTCGTGCGAGGTAGCAGTGTCACGAATCTTGTCAACGCACTCCACTATGGTGTTGAGGGCAGTGTCATAACCAATTGTGGAGTCGGTTCCGTAAAGGTCGTTGTCGATGGTTCCAGGCAGACCAATCACGGGCACATCCCATTCCGAGGCAAAAATCTGCGCTCCGGAAAGCGAACCGTTGCCGCCTATGACTATCAGGGCATCGATTCCGGCAGCCTTCATTTGCTCGTAGGCCTTCTTGCGACCTTCGGGAGTGCGGAAAGCATCGCTTCGGGCGGTCTTCAGGATAGTCCCTCCTCGCTGGATGGTGTTCGATACGCTTTCGGTGGTGAATTCCTTGAATTCTCCGCTCATAAGACCCTCGAAGCCCCTGTAGATACCAAAGACTTTCATCCCGTTGCATATAGCCGTACGGGTGACGGCGCGAATACACGCATTCATTCCGGGGGCATCACCGCCGGATGTCAGAATGCCAATAGAATTAATCTTTGCCATAACAATACAAATATACCAATTTTTGTGCCCGCTGTTTCAGCACGCACTGAATAAATTATTATATTTGTGTTGTGTGTATTGCCCACTGGGCCTGAAATAATCTGAATATGAGAAAGATTGACGAAAGCCTGATTTACATAGGCACCGACGATACCAATCTGGACCTCTTCGAGAGCCAGTACATAGTGCCTGACGGAATGTCATATAATTCTTACGTCATACTTGCCGGCAAGGTAGCCGTGATGGATACCGTCGATGCGAGATGCGCCGAAGAATGGGAGAATAATCTCGACGATGCCCTTTCAGGACGCCAGCCGGATTATCTTGTGGTTCAGCATCTTGAGCCAGACCATTCGGCCCTGATTGCCCGCACCCTGGAGCGCTTCCCCCAGTTGAAGCTCGTCGCCACCGCCAAAGCCGTTTCGATGCTGCCGCAGTTCTTCCCCGGGATGGACTTCTCCGGCCGCACCATAAGCGTTGGCGAAGGAGATAAACTGGACCTTGATGGAGCGAGCCTCACTTTCGTCCTCGCCCCTATGGTCCACTGGCCCGAAGTGATGGTCTCCTATATGCCCGAGAAAGGGGTGCTCTTCTCAGCCGATGCCTTCGGAAAGTTCGGCACTATGGCAGCAAACGGATTCTATGGCGACGAAGACCCCGACTGGACCAGCGAGGCAAGACGCTACTACTTCAACATCTGCGGCAAGTACGGCGGCCCGGTCCAGAATCTCCTGAAGAAGGCTGCGGCGTTGGATATCAATATGATATGTCCTCTGCACGGCCCGATTCTCAGAAGTTCTTTAGGCGATTACACAGGCCTGTACGACATCTGGAGCAAGTATGAAGTGGAGACGGAAGGTGTCTTTGTAGCCTATGCTTCGATACACGGAGGCACTAAGGAAGCGGCTCTGCGCTTTGCCGATATTCTCAAGGCGAAAGGAGCAGCCAAGGTCGCCGTATCCGATTTGTGCCGCGACGACCAGGCCAAGTGCGTCGAAGATGCATTCCGCTACGGTACTTTGGTAATTGCCGCAGCCTCATACGACGGAGGTCTCTTCCCTCCTGCAGCCCAGTTCATACACCACCTCCGCGACAAAGCCTGGCAGAAGAGGCGCGTCGCTCTCATCGAGAACGGTTCGTGGGCACCCTGCGCCGCCCGTGTGATGAAGGGAATGTTCGAGTCTATGAAGGATGTCGAGATACTTTCTCCCACGGTTACAATAAGAAGCCGTATGCATGCTGATGACGAGGCTGCCCTCGAGGCTCTTGCCGATGCTGTACTTTCTTGACAGTTAAATAATTATCAAATATGGGGATAGCTGCATTCCTCAAACGCAAGAACATCGTGCCGTCGCTTCAGAGATATGGCATCGATGCAATGGGCGCTATGGCGCAAGGCCTGTTCTGCACCCTTCTTGCGGGCACCATTCTGAATACCATAGGTTCGCAGTTTCATATCGGCTTCCTTACCGCAGAGCTGGTCACTTTTGCCGGTAAGGGATACACCATCGGCGGCATCGCCTCGGCGATGGCCGGGCCCGCGATGGCCGTGGCCATCGGGGCGGCGCTTGCAGCGCCCCCGATGGTGCTGTTCACCCTTGTCCCTGTCGGATTTGCCACCAACGCCCTCGGGGGCGCCGGTGGGCCTTTCGCCGTATATGCAGTTGCCCTTCTTGCCTCTGAGATAGGAAAGGCAGTCAGCAAAGAAACCCGAATTGACATTCTTGTCACCCCTCTTGTGACCCTTCTCGCCGGGATAGGGCTTGCTGCCCTCATCGCAGTTCCCATAGGCAGCGCAGCCCAGTCACTCGGAAGGCTGATAATGTGGGCAACCGAACTGCAACCCTTCCTTATGGGCATCATTGTCGCCGTCATTGTCGGAATCGCTCTCACCCTGCCCATATCCTCGGCCGCAATCTGCGCCGGACTCGGCCTCACCGGCCTCGCCGGCGGCGCAGCCCTTGCGGGCTGCTGCGCCCAGATGGTCGGATTTGCTGTCCTAAGCTTCCGTGAAAACCGTTTCGGAGGCCTTGTAAGTCAGGGTATCGGTACCTCTATGCTCCAGATGGGTAACATCATACGCAATCCCAAAATCTGGATAGCCCCAATCCTCGCCTCGGCCATTTCGGGCCCCGTGGCAACCTGTATCTTCCGCCTCCAGATGAACGGAGCGGCAGTCAATTCCGGAATGGGGACCTGCGGGCTCTGCGGTCCGATAGGAGTCTGGACTGGCTGGGTAGCCCCTTCCGAGGCGGCACTGCTCAACGGAGCCGTAGCAATACAGCCCGGTCTGTGGGAATGGACCGGACTCATTGTCGTATCGATAGTGGTCCCTACCCTTGTCTGCTCGATTCTCGGAGCATTCCTGCGCCGCATCGGCTGGATACGTCCCGGAGACCTGAGAATTTGTTAAAACATAGGTAAAAACTACTTGACTAAAACCAAATTTCTGACTACTTTTGCTAACAAAGGAATTATGGCTACAAAGTACTCCGGCACCCAGACCGAGAAAAACCTGGTCATATTTCGAGATTCACAAAACAAACTTTTGATATTATGATTTCAGCCAGAATGCAAGAGGCGATAAACGCCCAGATCAATGCGGAAATGTGGTCCGCGTATCTTTATCTTTCTATGTCGCTTGATGCCCAGTCAAAGGGTTTTGCCGGTGTGTCGCACTGGTTCCGCAAGCAGTATTCCGAGGAGATGGAGCATGCTTTCAAGTTTGTCTCCTACCTCGAGAGCCAGGGAGCGAAGGTGAACCTGCTCCCCATAGATGCCGTCCCCGGAGAGTGGAGCGGTGTCGTCGAGATGTTCGAGAAGACTCTCGAGCACGAGAAGAAGGTCACTTCCCTTATCTGGTCCCTATGCGACCTTGCTGCGGACGACAAGGACTACGCAACGACTAACTTCCTGCAGTACTATGTCAGCGAGCAGGTTGAGGAAGAGGCTACCGCATTCGAAATCCTCGAAGCCGCGAAGATGGTAGAAGGCGACAAGGCCGCTACCTATCTGCTCGACCAGAAACTCGGGGCGAGATAGTCTCCTTCCCCTGTTTGGAAATGATGGGGTGACTTCAAGGTCTTCATGGCTTTTGATGCCACCCCTCTTCTTTTGCTGCAGAGGGCTTCAAATTGACTGTCAGGCTATCTGCTCGATTCTCGGAGCAGCCTTGCGCCGCATAGGCTGGATAAGTCTCGATAACCTTAAACTATAAACCAATGAATATCAAGAGTGTACTGACTCTCGTGGTGGCCGGCCTGCTCTCTTCCTTGCCGAATGCCATCGCAACCGAACCCCAGGGCATACGCGGAATTGACACGTTCATCAATATGCGCCTTGCCTCACAGGGCATAAAGGCCTCGCCCCAGAGCAATCCTGCCGGGCTTGCGCGCCGCATCTACCTTGTGCTGACCGACAAACTCCCCACAGAGAAGCAGGTACTCTCTTTTATTGCCAATCCCGACAAAGAGGCTCTCGTTGACAGTCTTCTGTCAAGCGATGGTTTTGCCCGCAAGATGGTCCTCAAGTGGGGTGACCTTCTCCGCATCAAGTCAGAATTTCCGAGCTGTATGTGGCCCAATGCCGTGCAGGCCTACAACAAATGGCTGTTCGACACCTTCCGGGCAAATACCCCGTACGACAGTTTCGTATATTCGCTGCTGACAGCTACAGGGAGCAATTTCCGCTATCCCGAGGTCAACTTCTTCCGTGCCGGTTCCGACCGTTCCCCTCATAAGTTCGCCTCCGACGCCGCTCTGCTCTTTCTGGGACGCAGATCCTGCCCTGCAGAATGGGATGTGTTCTTCTCACAGGTACGCTTCAAGAGCACAAAGGAGTGGAAAGAGGAGATACTCTGCCTCGATATCGATGTCCTTCCCCCCTCCGAGGCCATTCCACTCGGCCATGCAACGGCCGGCACCCAGCCCACTCCCGAAGCCATTCCTCTCGGCCATGCAACGGCCGGTGACCCCCATCCCCTCGGCTCCGTAACTGTTCAACTCCGCGAAGGGACAGACTTCCGCATCCCCTTTGCCAAATGGCTCACCTCTGACCGGGAGTTTGCCGCAGCCTTCGCCAACCGCCTGTGGTTCTGGTTGATGGGCAGGGGAATCGCACATCCCGTCGATGACCTCCCCGCCGCCGGCCTCTTCGCCCCTGCCTCCGCATCTCCCGCATCCTCCTCAGCCTCTGCCGTTGTTCCCCGCACTTCCGTTCCGGCCACAGCTCCTGCATCCCCCTCCGGGACTGCCGTCAACTCCAACCCGGCACTGCTCTCATATCTGACCGAACGTTTCATAGCTTCAGGCTACGACATCCGCGCCCTTGCCAAGGAAATCCTTATGAGCGACGCTTTCGCCCGCAGCACCCTCTTTACGGAGGAAAACCGCTGCGACGACTCACTCTTTGCCCACTATATCCAGAGCAGGCTTACCGCCGAACAGATATGCGACGGAATCTGCGACATCACCGAAGTCCCTGACAGATATTCAAGCCGCGCCCCCGAACCCTTCACCAACTTCCCTTTGGGAACACGTGCCCTGGATGTCTGCGACGGGACCATCACAACACCCCAACTCGATATTTTCGGCCGGCCTTCCCGCGATGCCGCCCTGGAAAGTCTGAGGAACAACTCGGTGAATTCAAAGCAGATACTCTATCTTCTCAATTCAACCGACATTCAGTCGAAACTCAGGCAGAGTCCATATCTGAACAGGATATCCGCTAGCGGAGACATCCGGAAAGTAACTTCGTCCGTTTATCTGAGAGTCCTCTCGCGTCCTGCTACAAAGGAGGAAATTTCAGCCGTCAGCAATTGGTACACCAAAGGCGGAAGACCTTCTATGACTATGCGCCAGGCCGCAGAATCACTGGTCTGGGCCCTGCTGAACACCGACGAGTTCCTCTTCCTTGGAGCTGCCCCCTCCGCCCCCGGCACTGCTCCTGCCGACCCCTCCGCCTCCGCGACCGGCACCGCCCCCAGGACCGCATCCGCCCCCACTGTCCCCGCGAGTCCCTCTACAAGCGGCACCGTCCCCGCTCCGACCCCCGCGCTGGCTTCTGCACCGGCCCCTGCGCTGGCACCCGCACCGCAGCCAGCCCCTGCTGCCGCTTCCGCCCCTGCATCCACTCGTCAGCCCCGCGCCAAATCCGTCATTTACGTTTACCTCGACGGCGGCTCCTCGCAGACCGACACCTTCGACCCCAAACCCGAAGCCGGCAAGAGCTACACTGGCAAATACCAGCACCCCATCGAAACAGCTATCCCTGGCATATATTTCGGAGAACGTCTCAAGCGCCTTGCCTCCATTGCCGACCGATTTGCCGTCCTGCGGTCGATGACCGACGGAACCAATGCCCACGAAACCGGCCACTACCGTATGCTCACCGGTGATATGACCGGCCAGGACATAGTCTATCCGTCTTTCGGGTCAATGATTTCATATCTCAAGAGAGATGAATACAAAGGCGAACTCTTTCCTTATTTCTGTATAGTAGAGGCATCGACCCGATTCAACGAAGCCGGTTTCCTCGACTCTGAATTCAAACCTTACGACACCGGAGGCAGACCCGACGCAAAGTATTTTGATGTCAGCGGAATAATCGACCACAGCATTGAAGACCAGACCCTCCTCTCTCGAAAAGAACTCCTCGAGACACTCACCCCTCTGGGCTCTCCCGTACAGGCCGACGAGCAGGTTCTTAAGGCACAGACATACCGCAGCAACGGATTCAAACTTATGCTCGGAGACATACGCTCGGTATTCGACCTCAGCCTCGAACCAGACTCTCTTCGCAACTCCTACGGAATGAACCAGTTCGGACAGTCCTGCCTTGCCGCCCGAAGACTCGTCGAGAAGGGCGTACTCGTTACGATGGTCCGATTCCGCGGTTGGGATACCCATAAAGAGCACTTCAGCCGAATGGACGAAAGACTCGACGAACTCGATGCCGGCGTCAGCTCTCTGATCCTTGATCTCGAGAACAAAGGACTGCTGGACAGCACGATAGTCGTTGTCGGAGGAGAATTCGGCCGTACCCCTCTCATCAGCTTTGCACCTCCCTGGAACGGAGGCCGCGGTCATTACGGTGCAGCCTTCTCTTACATCGTTGCAGGAGGTGGATTCAAGGGCGCTTGTGTTGTCGGAAGCACCGATGCCAAGGGCGAGCAGGTCGTGGACCGTAAGATTTATCCTGCCGACCTATGGGCAAGCGTATATACCCTGATGGGCATTGACCCCTACGGATATGTCGAACACCCTGTTCTCGGCGATATCCCCATCCTTCCGTCTTACGGAAAAGAAGGCCAGAGCAACGGAATGTTAACCGAAATAATGAAGTGATGAGCAGAAGACTGATACTGATGGCAGCTGCCATTTCGCTGACCATTACCCTAAATGCCCAGAAGGGCAATATTGGATTCGTGTATCCTGCTGGAGCCCAACGAGGAACAAGCGTCGAACTTACTGTGGGCGGCCAGAACCTCTCCCGTGCCACAGGGATAATCATAAGTGGCGAAGGGGTCAGCGGCGAACTCATCCCGACCCCCAAGTCGCAGCAGAAGAAAAAAAGAAGCAAGAAGAATATCGGAGAGGAAGACAATCTCCAGCTTGCAGACCAGGTTCGCTTCCGTGTCAGCATCGCCAAAGATGCGCCCCTCGGAATCAGAGACCTGCGCCTTGTAATGCCAGACGGAACCTCGAACCGTCTGTACTTCGAGATAGGCCAACTCCCTGACATTCTTGAAGACCCTTCTGCGGAACTGTCGGCAACAGCTACCTCGCTGCCTGTTACATTCAACGGGCAGGTTATGCGCAGCGACGTAGATCGATTCAGATTCAAGGCTTCCAAAGGCGAACAACTTGTAATCAGTGTCAAGGGGCGGATTTTTGTCCCCTATATGGCAGATGCCGTCCCCGGTTGGTTTCAGCCAGTGCTCCGGCTCTTCGGCCCCGACGGAAAAGAATGCGCATACAGCGACGATTACACATTCCACGTCGATCCGGTAATATTCTATAAGGTACCCGAGAGCGGTGATTATGAAATCGAGATAAAAGATGGCCTGTACCGCGGGCGCGAAGATTTCGTATATAGGATAGATGTTGGCGAACTGCCTTTCATAACAGGTATCTCCCCGCTTGGAGGTCCTGTGGGCAAGAAAACCAAGGTGCAGTTGAGGGGATACAACCTAAAGAAGAAGGTACTCACAGTCAAGCCCAGCCACGAAGGAGTGCTGATGCTGAGTTCCACCGGCTCCTTGAATTCAAACGCCCCTCGCAGCTCCACCGCTTCTCGGAGCGCCAAAGCCCCCCGCAGCACCACCGCATCTCGGAGCGCCAAAGTCCCTCGCAGCTCTGCAGCTTCCCTGTGCTCCAACGCCATTCCCTTCGAGGCCAGCACCCTCGAACCGCTCATCCTCCCCAATCAGAGTAATCGCTCGCGCACTGCCTCTGATCACCGCACTCGCACTGCCTCTGATCCCCGCACCGGCACTAGCGGCACTTCATCATCAACCGCCTCTGCGTCTGCCTCGGTTTCTGCATCTGCCTCTGCTTCTGCACCGGCTTCGGATTTTGCGTCTGCCTCTGTCGGCAACTACAGCCGTTCTGATGCCGCCCTTATCCGCTCCGGGCAGGTCTGCGAGATGCACTTCTCCGAGGCGTTTCAGCAGCACTGGTTCTACTTCGAAGCCGAGAATCGCAACCCTCTTCACCTGAAGGTTAACGCGCGCCGGCTCGGTGCTCCGACCGATGTCCGAATGACCCTCTATGACAGTAATATGAATATCGTCAAGGATGTCGATGATTTCGAGGATTCCGACGACTATCTAGCAACCCACTTTGCTGATCCCGAAATTATTTTCAAGCCAAAACCCGGATACTATCTTGTTCGTCTTATTGAGTCACAAGGACATAGCGGCGAAGACTATGCATACCGCTTCTCAGTCGCAGCTTCTGAGCCAGACTTTTCTCTGCATATTGAACCCGCAACCATTTCGGTTCCCGAGGGAGGAACTGCCGTCTTCAATGTGCTGATGACACCGAAACAGAATTTCAGAGGAGCTGTCAATCTTCAAGTTGATGGCCTTCCCGAAGGATTCAAACTCAAGGGCACCCGTATCGAGCCCGGAAGAAAGAAAACTTTGGTTTCGGTCACCGCCCCCGCCAGCGCACCCCATACGGTCATTCTTCCAAAGGTGACAGGCACCTCCGGTCCCCGCGCCGCTGCTTCCGGCCCTCGCGCCACTTCTTCAGGCCCTCGCGCCGCTGCTTCAGGCTCCCGTGCCACTGCTTCCGGCCCCCACGCCATTGCTTCCGGCCCCCGCGCCACTACAACCGGTCGCACTACGCCCGGATTCCAAGCCACAAGTTCCGATCCTTGGCCCCCGACATCTTCAAATCATAGCGCCGAGGTCACCAGAGAGGCTGTCCCCGTTGAATCGATGATGCAGGCCTTCTACTACACGCACCTGATGCCAATGGAAGAATTCCGTGTAGAAATTGTTGACGAGATACCCTTCCGAATCGAGATTCTTTCTTCGGATTCCGTTGCAGGAAAGACTATCTGGAAGAAAGGTGAACTGCAACTGTCGCCTGGCGATAAAGTCCAACTTCCAGTCAGAATCATTCGCAAATCAGGATTTGATTCTCCTGTGACCCTGATGCTCCGATCCTCGGAACCTTTTGTGAAAGCTGAAGCTGTTGTAATTCCGGAAGGTGAGACTGAGGCTGTTCTCGAATTGAATGTCAAGGATAACTATAAATCGCCTATAGCCTTAAAACCGAGGCTGGCAGTATATGGTGTCGTTAAGAGTACATCAAAGAAAATAGCCGGCAGGGCCCGCAACGCCTATGTATCTTCAATAACAGCCTGGTCTGAAGTCTTCATTGCAAAACTACCTCCCCAAAAGCCACAACATCAACCCCGGTAAAATTTCACCGGTTGGGGCAATCCCCGCCAGAAGCAGCTCAGAGGCCGATTTGGTGATTCCGTGAAATTCACCTTTTGGGCTGACCCCCTTCAGAAGGCCTTCAGAGGTACATTGGGTTTTGAGGTGAATTTCACGGCTCCGGGCAGCCCCTGTCAGAAGTACCTGAGAGGCCGACTTGACAATCTCGTGAAATTCACCTTTCAGGTCGACCCCCGTCAGAAGGCCCTCAGAGGCACATTGCCTTCGGAGGTGGAACGACTTTGTATCCACCTCGGAGCCTCACCCCCTCTACAATGCTTTCTGGGGCACATCGTCTTTCGAGGTGAATTTCACGGCTCCGGGAAACCCCTGCCAGAAGTACCTTAGATGCCTATTGAGCTATCACGTGAAATTCACCTTCGGGGCTGCCCCCCGCTAGAAGGCCTTCAGAGGCACATTGCCTTCCGAGGTGGAACGAATTTGTATCCACCTCGGAGCCTTACCCCCTCTACAATGCCTTCTGGGGCACATTGCCTTTCGAGGTGAATTTCACCGGTTGGGGCTACCCCTCTCAGAAGTGCCCCAGAGGCCGATTTGGAGATTCCGTGAAATTCACCTTTTGCGCCGACCCCTGTCAGAAAGCCTTCAGAGGTACATTGTCTTTCGAGGTGAATTTCACGGCTCCGGGAAACCCCTGCCAGAAGTACCTTAGATGCCTATTGAGCTATCTCGTGAAATTCACCTTCGGGGCTGCCCCCCGCTAGAAGGCCTTCAGAGGCACATTGCCTTTCGAGGTGGAACGACTTTGTATCCACCTCGGAGCCTCACCCCCTCTACAATGCCTTCTGGGGCAGGTCGTCTTTCGAGGTGAATTTCACGGCTCCGGGTAACCCCTGCCGGAAGCAGCTCAGAGGTCGGTTTGGTCAACCTCTGCCAGAAGCTATCCAGATGCCGAATGGGCCTTCGCAGTATGCTTTTCACTATTCTTTGCATGAAACCCTTCAGTCAAGTATGACCAAACTTTACTTCACCCTCACCATCCACCATCTGATTTCTCCAGATAGAAGTTATGTTATGCCAGACCCCAAATCTTGACTCTTTGAAAGTTTCATAGATTTTTTCTATCCTATCAATTTTATTCTTAACATTGTCCTAATGTTATCGTCTTTATGACAGATAACACTTTCGAATAATGAAAAGAATATTTTTGATTTTGGCTGCAATAGCCATTTGCTCAGCAAGCGCCCTTAGGGCCTCTGGCAATCACCCCCATTCCTCATACCTTTCTGAGATCAGCGCAGTTCGAAGCGCTTCGGCCTCCTCCCGCACCGACCACAACGCAGATAATGCCGCTGCCCCTTGGACCAGAGCCGAATTTGAAGCACTTAATCGAGATTTCTCAGACAGGTATGGTTTTGAATCCGTGCATCTTGGATCATTTCTTACCTCAGTCGGAAAAACTGTCATAAAGACGGCCCTTCTTTTCGAAAACGATTCCGATGCCAAGGCCTTCAAAAGAATGATTTCCTCGGTCAAAAAGATAGATGTCCTTGAATATGAAGATGGCTCTGCAGCCGACCAAGAGGAACTTCTGGAACGTTTCCATTCCATAGTAGGCGACTCGGAACCCCTTCTTGAGGCAAAGGAAGACGGCGATACGGTTCTCATTTATGGTCATCCCGATGAACGCAGCGGCAAAATCAATGACCTAATCATCCATATTATAGGGGAGGCCCTGGTTTGCCTTTACGGAAAGTTGGATATTGCTTCAGTCGCAACAGTTGCCATATAACTCTCAAGCCATCGAAACTCTTCCAATATCCAGAATCTCTAAATCCACACCATAAAGCCAGCCACTGAACTCCGCTCTGCAACATCCTGTTCCCATTTGAGCCACCAGAAGCAATGACACCTGCCGAATTCAATACATACTGGCTTCCTCTTGGAGACGCCCTCTACAGAGTGGCCCTGTATCTTCTTGAAGATAAGCAAGATGCAGAGGATGCTGTGCAGGATCTTTTCCTGAAGTTATGGGAGGGGAGTGCTCAACTCGAGTCGATCAAGAACCCCAAAGCCTATGCGGTAATGATGATGCGCAACCTCTGCCTCGACCGAATTCGAGTGGCAACCAGAAGACCGCACGAGAGTCTTTCAGAACAGATACCGCTTTTCGCGACCCAGGAAGATGAATTTGTAAACCGCGACCGATTAGACAGAGTTATGAAAGCCATCGAGAGCCTTCCTGACAGGCAGAAAAGAGTGTTGATACTCCGCACGCTTGATGGCTTGGACTATGAGGATATTGCTAGAAAGGAAGGAATGAGTCCCCTGAATGCGCGGGTACAGCTAAGTTCTGCCCGCAAGAGACTCAAGGAATTGATTCAAAAAGAATAGAGATTGTATGAAAGAATTGAAAGAAATAGAAGAGATGACTCTTGACGATCTGCTTCAGGTGGCGGATGACGAGAGCGTATCTGCTCCCGATGTCTTGAAGAAACGCCTTCAGAATCTGATACTTGCATCAACTCTGTCGAAACAGATACCTAACCCTGCAGATGCCTCTGTCTCAGCCTCGGACACCCTCCCCGCCGCGGCAAGCCATCCTGCCTCGAAACACGGCCCCGCCTCGAAACACGGCCTCGCCTCGAAGATTCGCAGTTCCCTGGCACAGTCGCCCAAGTCTCGAATGACATTCATCTTCGCCGCCGCCGCATCGCTCACCCTCCTTCTTGGCATCGGCCTGACCCGGACCCTGACTCCTTCAGACCCTGTCGATACCTTCGATGACCCCAGAGTCGCATACGCAGCCGTTGAAGAGGTCTTCAGCAGATTGTCCGGGAATGTCGCCAAGGGGATGGCCATAGCCGGTCAGGCAAATCAATCTATCGAAAAAGCAGACATATTATTAAACCAGTTTTACAGATAAATGAATATGAAGAAGATAATTGCAATCGCAGCCGCTATGCTGCTGGCTCTCTGCGCATCGGCCCAGAGCAGCAAGTCCCTCTACAACAAGTACTCAGGAGAAAAAGGCATCAGTGCCGTGTATATCTCCCCTGCAATGTTCCGCCTGATCGGAAAACTCCCCGAACTCGAGCTTGCTGACGAGGATGTAGATATTTCTCGTATAATCAAATCTCTGGAAGGAATGTATATCCTCAGTACAGAGAATCTTGCAATGGGAACCCGTATTTGTGACGATGTCGATAAACTTCTTCGCTCAGGCAAGTACGAACTCCTGATGGAAGCCAAGGATGATGGCGAAGTTATGAAGATGTACACCGTCACAAAAGGCGAATTAATCACCAGTTTCGTGATGCTTTCTGTCAATGACGACGAAGTTGATTTCATAGGCTTCGACGGCCAGATCCGAAACTCAGATTTCGAAGCCCTCATTGCAGAATCGCAAAAATAGAAAAGCAGCCCCGGTCAGTCTCCAGCCCATCGGTAATCCAATCCCTGCCGAAGCAATATTTCACTTTGCAGCTTTCAGAAGCACGTCGGTTGTGATGTACGGGCTGCCACCCATATCAAACTTGTACTTCTCGTCACCCCGGCTTAAATCAAGTTCCGATACGACACCTTGTGCGCTAAGATAGCGCAATGTCTTGTCTATCAATATATAACCGGGAGAGTAGAAACGATATTCGCCATTAATGGCAAGACGGGGAATCGTCAGAGAACTCTTGTCGTGAGTAAGCATCCCGGACATAAAAGCCACCAGACGGGCTCCGTCACGAATCATAATATGTCTGGCATTAGGCAGGCTCCGAAGCGACTTCGTATCGTGCTTGAATACATAGTACAGCAGCCGCCAGCGCACACGCGACAACACTCCCTTAATTTTGTTCCCTTTGTACTTGGTAAACAGACGATTGAAATAAAGGTCCATTATCTCCTTCCAGACACTGTCTGACACAGGGCTCATCTCTCCGGCCACTTCGAGAGTGAATTCTCTGCCGTCGCGACGCATCCGGTTATAAGCAGTCCTGAGATTCTGCCGGACCGAAGACGAAAGGGCAGCAATAGCTGCATCAGGGTCCGAGGGTACCGCAAGCCGGACATAGGGGTTGGTACCAACCTTGGCGATTCTCTCCTCCGGAATCTGGCTGAGCATAGGCGAGCCCTCCTGAATACGATAAACCTTCATTTTCCTCCTCATCCTCGAATAGAAGAAGGACGTGAGAGTATCCCTGCATTCCCCGTCGAGCCCGGGAGCATATAGGGCATCGGTACGGTCGCATCCCTGGATGTCGCCAAGCATTTTGCAGTATCCTCCGCCGAGGCTGAACTTCAGCGGGACTATCATCAGAATCTTCCCTGATTCATCGCACACGCAGGCTATCCTTACCCTATACAAGGTCAGCCAGCGGGTATAATCCGCTATGAACTTCATATAATCGTAGTACAGGTAAGGTGACAGAGAGCCTGTTTCCATCAGTCTCCAGGCCCTAACTACATCAGGGTCGCTGATGCTTTTCAGTTGCAGAGAATATTGCATTTTCGTACCCCCGAGGCGAATCGAACGCCTATCGTCGGAACCGGAATCCGAAATTCTATCCATTAAACTACAGGGGCATTGCGCAGGTCCCCGGGGTGCTCCCCCTTATGAGACCAGACCAGATGCAAAGGTAATGTTTTTTTTGTAATTTTGCAGATATGATAGCATATGTCTTCCCCGGTCAGGGGTCCCAGTTCCCCGGACTGGCCAAAGAAATGTTCGACTCCAATCCCAAGGCCCGCGAGCTGATGCTCAAGGCCGATTCAATCCTCGGATTCAGTCTGACCGAAGTGATGTTCAACGGCAGCCCCGAAGACCTTAAGGCAACAAGGGTCACCCAGCCTGCCGTCTTCCTCCATTCGGTAGTCGCCGCCCTCTGCGCGATGGATGCCCCCGGCAGCACCCCCGGCAGTGCCCCTGGCAGCATCCCTGGCAGCGCCCTCGGCAGCGTCCTCGGCAACATCCCCGGCAGTGCCCCCGGCAACACCCTCGACAGTGCCTCCGGCCGCATCCCTGGCAGCGCCCTCGGCAGTGCCTCCGACTCGACTCCGGCTTCAGGCGCTTCGCTCCCTTTCCCCGATATGGTTGCCGGCCACTCCCTTGGCGAGTTCAGTG
>JAQXJU010000028.1 GCA_029009115.1 Bacteroidales bacterium
CCGGAGAACGGACTGTCTGAGGTAAAGCGGATGCTGAATGTCAGCTCGGTCGGAAGAATCGACACTTTCAAGTTAATTCTTCTACTGTTATTAATTGTGGTCAGGCGACGCCGGTGCGTCCTTGCAAAGATAGTCAAAAAAAACAATACGATGGCAAGCACAAATCAGTGCTCTTGCCCACTCGCTAGGAGCCAGAAGTCACGTTACTCCTTGACATCATCACCCAAAATTGCTGAAATGGGTGTCCCATTGCGGAAAACAGGAAAAGAGGATGACTCCAGTCATAAGACTATCAGAGTCATCCTCTTTAATTTGGCAGATACTCTGCCGGGACATAAAAAGCCCCGGCAAGAGAAACTTTACTGTTCGTCAGGGGTGTCGTTGCCACCCTGAGGGTTGCCGGCACCGGGATTGAATCCGCCGGCATTGGGGTCAAAGCCACCCTGAGGACCCTGAGGGCCTCCCTGGGCACCTGACATCGAAGAGTAAACCTCACCCATAATCTTGTTGAGTTCCTCGGAGTAGCGGTCGATGTCGGCAATGTTCTGATTCTTGACGGCCTCTTTGAGTGCATTGACAGGGGCTTCGATCTGAGACTTCTTGTCGGCAGGAATCTTGTCGCCGTTCTCACGGATGAACTTCTCGACCTGGAAGGCAAGGGCATCTGCGTTGTTGATCTTGTCGATTCTCTCTTTCTCGGCCTTGTCGGCAGCCTCGTTTGCCTTGGCCTCGTCACGCATCCTCTGGATTTCGTCTTCAGAAAGTCCGCTGGAAGCCTCGATGCGGATGTGCTGCTCCTTGCCGGTGGCCTTGTCCTTTGCCGATACTGAGAGTATTCCGTTGGTATCGATGTCGAAGGAGACCTCAATCTGAGGTATTCCACGTGGTGCGGGAGCGATGCCATCGAGGTGGAACACACCTATCTGCTTGTTATCCTTTGCCATAGGACGCTCGCCCTGCAGGACGCGAATCTCAACCGAAGGCTGGTTGTCGGCAGCGGTAGAGAAGACCTGCTCCTTGTGGACGGGGATTGTGGTGTTGGACTCGATGAGCTTGGTCATAACTCCGCCGAGGGTCTCGATACCCAGGGACAGAGGAGTGACGTCGAGCAGAAGCACGTCCTTGACATCTCCTGCGAGAACACCGCCCTGGATGGAAGCTCCAATAGCAACGACCTCGTCGGGGTTCACGCTCTTATTGGGTTCCTTGCCGAAGAAGTTCTTCACCAGCTCCTGAATCTTGGGGATACGGGTGCTTCCGCCAACGAGCAGAACCTCGTCGATGTCGGATGCGCTGAGGTGGGCATCTGCAAGGGCCTTGCGGCAAGGCTCGATGCTGCGCTGGAAGAGATTGTCACAGAGCATCTCGAACTTGGCACGGGTGAGAGTCTTCACAAGGTGCTTGGGCATACCGTCGAGAGCAGTGATGTAAGGGAGGTTTATCTCTGCGCTTGCAGCGTTGGAGAGTTCAATCTTTGCCTTCTCGGCAGCTTCCTTGAGCCTCTGCAGGGCCATAGGGTCTTTCTTGAGGTCCATTCCTCCATTCTCCGAAGCGAATTCAGAGGCCAGCCAGTCGATGATGACCTGGTCGAAGTCGTCTCCTCCGAGGTGGGTGTCACCATTGGTGGACTTCACTTCAAAGACACCGTCTCCGAGCTCGAGGATGGAGATATCGAAGGTACCACCTCCGAGGTCGTAAACCGCGACCTTCATATTCTTGTTCTTCTTGTCCAGACCGTATGCGAGAGCTGCAGCGGTAGGCTCGTTGATGATTCTCTTCACATCGAGACCGGCAATCTTTCCGGCTTCCTTGGTAGCCTGCCTCTGGCTGTCGGAGAAGTAAGCAGGGACTGTGATGACAGCCTCGGTAACTTCCTGACGGAGATAGTCTTCGGCAGTCTTCTTCATCTTCTGGAGGATGATTGCGGAGATTTCCTGGGGAGAATAGAGACGTCCGTCGATATCGACGCGCGGTGTGTTGTTCTCGCCCTTGACGACCTTGTAGGGCATACGGGAGATTTCCTTGCCTACCTGGTCGTAGGTCTCACCCATAAACCTCTTGATCGAGAAGACTGTATTGTGAGGATTTGTGATTGCCTGACGCTTTGCGGGGCTACCCACTTTGCGTTCTCCATTTCCTGTGAAAGCGACAATGGAAGGAGTCGTGCGGGCTCCCTCGTCGTTGATGATGACTGTAGGCTGGTTGCCTTCCATAACGGCCACGCAGGAATTCGTGGTACCGAGGTCAATTCCGATAATTTTACCCATAATGCTTATTGTTTTTGTTCTTATTTCTGGTTTTCCGCCGTTGCGGCGGCACGTCTGTCTCTTTAACGAATCTTGTGCCACGAGTCTATTTCTGACATTTTGGCAGATTGTCTTGGGGATTTTTCGTATATTCGCACTGACCATAACACTATAGCAGTATGAAACGTCTGATTATCGCGCTCGTTGCAGCAATCTTCCTGTCAGTTCCTTCAGCATTTTGCTACGAAGCCTCAGAGGCAGTGCCAAGCCGGCAACAACTTGACAAACTTGCATCGGCAGCACATCCGAGACTCGTCGCCCGGAACAGCGATTTCGCCTCGCTAAAGAAGGCAATCAAGGCCGGAAAGAGTCTTTCTCTGATTAATATGGACCTCATACTAACGGCCTCGGCAGACAGAGTGGCAGCCGAGTCGAAGCATCTTGTTTACGCAAAGGACCGCAGCGGAAGACGCATACTGGCGGTATCGCGCGACGCTCTCGAGAAACTTCTGGTTCTTTCGTATGCCTGGCGCCTGAACCCTGACAAAAAGTACGTGAGGAGGGCCGAATCGATTCTGCGAGACGTCTGCTCATTCCCCAACTGGAACAACTCGCACTTCCTTGACACTGCAGAAATGACAGCGGCAGTGGCACTCGCCTATGACTGGATGTACAAGGCCCTGAGTCCCGAAGTCAGGGAACTGGCTGAGAAAACGGTGCTGGAGTACGCCCTCAGAGACGGAATCAAAAGAGATTATCTGAAGAAAACCAACAACTGGAACCAGGTATGCAATGCCGGAATACTCTGTGGAGCAATCGCATTCCTGGATAAGTATCCCGAAATTGCCGGAAAGAGAATTACAGAAGCCATCGCTTCGAACAGCAAGGTTATGGAAAATATGTACGAGCCCGACGGAATCTATCCCGAGGGGCCTACATACTGGGGATACGGGACAATGTTCCAGATACTTCTGCTGAAGGCGCTTCAGTCAGGATTCGGAACAGATTTCGGCCTTTCGGACCACCCCGGTTTCAAGTCCACGGGCAGGTATCAGGCCTTCTGTGAGAGCGGAACAAAGCATTATTTCAACTATTACGACTGCGGCGAAAAACTCGGAAGCCGACCCGAGCTGTGGTATTTTGCCGCAAATACAGGCGAATGGGACCTTGTCAGTTACGAAATCAGAGCTATCGAGGCCAAGGACACCACAACCCTGAAGGGTTATGACAGAGAAAGCCGCCTGATGCCCATCTTCATCTTCGACATAGCCCGTATGGACGCCGGTGCAGTCAGCCCTTCAAGGGACGGGATTTTCTACGGACAGGGCAAGACTCCTCTGGTAATAGCCAGATATGGCTGGGACAGCGACAATTCCTATTTCGGGATGAAGGCAGGCTGTGCATCTGACCCTCACGCTCATATGGATGCCGGAAGCTTCGTATATGACGCATACGGATACCGTTGGGCTTCGGACCCCGTAAAACCAAGCTATTCCTTTACAGAATACCATCTGGCAAAGTATGGGGCATCGCTGTGGTCGGGCCTCCAGGACTCGTGGAGGTGGAAGATCAGTTCGTACAACAACTTCTATCACAACACAATATCGGTAAATGGCAAGTACCACAAGGCTGACGGCAGGGCAAGCCTTATAGAGGTTAACGACACTCCCGGCAGGAAGGGCGGCACAGTGGACCTTACGGCCGTGCTGTCTCCCGATCTTGAGAAGGCTGTACGCACAGGCGAGCTCATCTCTGACGGTTCTCTTGAAATAAGAGACGAGCTTATGGCTTCGACCTTCCCGGCCTTCATACGCTGGACCTTTGTCACCCCAGCGCGTGCAGAAGTGCGCGAAGACGGGATACACCTCTTCCAGGGGGATGTGGAGATGCTGCTCAAGGCCGAAGGGACCGATGTATGCTACAGAATCTGGCCCGATAAGGATGACCCTTCGATGAATGAAGTGGCAACGTTCGACCCGGGCGCAGGCAAGACCGTATGCGGATTCACCTTCACCATAGCCGCAAAGTCGGCTCTGACAGTCACTACCAGCCTCAGGAAACTGTAATATGGCATACAGGACCATTCCAGAGTCCGAATTCAGTGAGCTCGAGCGAGCCATTCTATTCGAGGACAACCACCTTCTGATTGTAAACAAGAGGGTTGGAGACATTGTTCAGGGAGACAAGACAGGCGACGAGTGTCTGGCCGAGACCTACAAGGCATTCATCGCACAGAGAGACTCCAAACCCGGGCAGGTCTTCCTGGGAATCCCCCACCGCCTCGACCGTCCGGTAAGCGGAATATGTATGTTCGCAAAAACCTCAAAGGCCCTGGAAAGGCTCGCGGCAATGTTTCGTAACGGCGAAGTTCACAAGACATACTGGGCTCTGTGCGAGAAGGCTCCCTTGCAGAAGGAAGGCCTGCTCGAAGATTGGCTTGTCCGTAATCCGAAGATTAACAAGAGCTTCGTATGCCGCGAGGGCACTCCTGAGGCCAAACTGGCAAGACTGCGGTATTCACATATCGCAGACACCAGGCGTTACCACCTGCTTGAGGTGGAACTTCTGACCGGACGGCATCACCAGATTCGCTGTCAGCTCTCACATATGGGATGTCCAATCAAGGGCGACCTTAAGTATGGTGCCTCCAGGTCAAACCCCGATGGAGGAATATGCCTTCATTCCAGGAATCTTAAACTGATTCACCCTGTAAAAAAGACAGCCATTGACATTAGCGCTCCCGTTCCGGCAAGCTGGAAGGGCCTACCCGGGTAATTTCATAGGAGCTTCGCTTTTGATGCGTGACAGATAAGTGCTCGGATTCTCATTCATATTGGTCCGGAAAGCCATATTGAATGACACCACCGAGCTGAATCCTGAACGTACAGCTACGTCGGACACCTTCAGACGAGGGTTCTTGCGCCATAGTTCGGTTGCATATCTAATGCGGTAATAGTTTATGAACTGACAAAAATTCCTGCCCGAAAAGCAGTTGATGCACCTCGATACATATGACTTGTTGGTGAGCATTGCAAATGACATTTCCGACAGGTCGAACCCTGGCTCGAGAAAGGGCTTCCTGGTGTCGAGATACTTCAGAATCTTGGAGTACAGCCTGCTCATCGAAGCGGATTCGTCTCCGGAGGAGGGCCCGCATACAGGCCTTAGAGAGCCTGAAATAACATCTTTTATCCGACCTTCCATCTTACGCGAGACCAGTATGGTTCTTTTTGTATAGGAGGCATACAGCATGAGCACGTCGAGTCCCAGGGCAAGAACAAAGAGCATCCACTGCAGCACAGGATGCGCCGCGAAAAGACTGGCCATAGTGGCATAGAGTGATATCCACAGTCCTATGGTAAAGAAGAAAAGGCGCGAGAAGTCAACAGCCGACTTCATTACCGAACTGTTCTTGAATACCCCTTTCATATCTTCGAAGTGCCGGCGGTATCGGCTCAGGGCAAAAACGCACCAGAAGAGTTGCGGCACGGCGGTCTTGCAGAGCAGAGCCACTGCTGTCAGGCGTCTGGGAAGAAATACCGAGCCCAGTCCAAGCGGGATAATTACAGCTGACAGGGTGCAGGCAGCTTTCAGATTGAGGCTTTTCTTGTCTTCCGACGCAGGCATCAGAAGCAGAACCAGGGAAGAGACTGCAGCATCGGCGGCAAGATTTGCGACAAGCCTGCCGTCGTCTGCGGCAACAAGGTCGAACACAGTCAGTGTCATCAATAAGATCGCGAAGACTATCCGGATCTTCAAGTGGTTAGAAATTGGTCTTCTCATAATCTCAAAAATAAAAAAGACCACACGAAAAAGTGTGGTCTGGACTGTGGTCTTTTATGAATTTCAAGAATTTTTAACTGTGGTATTCTTGGCTTTCGAGGTCTTGATGGTATCAAACCCCTGTCCATACACTCCGGTAACCGAGCTCACCGACAAAAACACATCTGGGTCTATGGTTTTGATGAAGCGCAGGAGTATATTAAGGTCAGCCTTGCGGGTGATAACCATAACAACCTGTACGTCGTTCTTGGTGTACCAACCCTTTCCGTTGAGGACAGTCACTCCGCGATGAAAATCCTGGGTGATGGCATCGGCTATCTCATTATACTTCTTTGACAGTATCATCAACTGAACCGACTGCTTTGAACCCGAAAGATACAAATCCAGAACAGTACTGCAGATGGTAATCAGTATCAGACCATAGACCATCGTAGTGAACTTGTCGGCAAAGGGCATCAGGCTGCCGTCGGAGGTATAGGAAGGAACCAGGATTGATGACACGATGATGACGACATCCATAAGGAGCAGCATCCTGCCCGGAGAGACATTACGGTATTTGTTCACTATCAGGGCAATGATATCCGTACCTCCGGTACTCCCACCTTGAGACATCGACATCCCGATTCCGACCCCGGCAAGAATTCCCCCCATAATGGTGCTCATCAGCTTGCCGTTGTCTATGGAAAGTGTCTGGATTATTTCTCTGGGGATTATATCCTGAAAGACATTGAGTCCGACCGAAACCAGGATGATGGCATATACTGTCTTTCCGCCGAAACTGCGGCCAAGTATGAAAAAGGCGACGATGAGCAGTATCGCATTAATGATGAAGTAACAGGTACCTACCTTGATGGCGCCTCCCGTCGCATACTGGATAACCGAGGAAATACCCGATACCCCTCCGCCAATCAGGTTGTTAGGGAGGAGGAAGGTGGTCCAGCCCACTATGTAGAGGAGAAGTCCTATCGTAATGAGAGTGTATTCCTTGAGGAATACCCAAAAGCTCTTAATTCTTGTTGTCGGCATCTTTCTTTTTTGTAATGGCACGCTTTACTCCGGCTTTGATTTCGTCGAAGCCTTCGCCGTAAACGTTGTTGGTGGGAGATACTGACATAAATGCCCTGGGGTCAATCTCCCTGATGACCCTGGACAGCGATGAGAATTCTCTCTGGCTGATGAGTATAAGGAGAACCTTGCGGTCCTGCTTGGTGTACCAGCCTGTAGCCTGAAGGACGGTGACTCCCCTGTCCATCTGTTTGATGATGTGGTCGGCAATCTCGGAGTAATGGTCGGAGAAGACCATAAGCTGGTACGACGACCTCTTACCGCTGACTACCATATCAACGACTATCGAGAAGATGACTATCTCCACGATTCCGTAAACCATATCGGCAAAGGACTTGTCGGGGAGCAGAAGAAGAAGTCCCACTACAATCAGGTCGCAGTAGAGGAAGGCGGTACTCAGCGAGACCGGCCAGTACTTGTTGACCATCAGCGCAATGATATCCGTGCCTCCGGTACTGCCACCGCTGCGCAGCACCAGCCCTATGCCCACGGCCTCGAGGAAACCGGCGACGATGGGAATCAGGACTGTCTCGCGCATAAAGAAGAACTCCCCGGGGATGCAGTGGAGAAAACTCCAGTTCTGCAGGAGTTGCATTGCCAGCGAGGAGATGGCTATGCAGTATATCGTCTTGAAACCGAATCCTATCCCCATTGCAGCCACTGCCGTAATGATGAGCAGGGCATTTACCACAAAATACGACAGCTGGGCCGGGACGACTCCTCCGGTAGCATACTGGATGACGGTACACAGGCCCATCATACCTCCGGCTGACATCCCGTTGGGAATCATAAAGCACTCCCAAGCTGCCGCAAAGATGAAGCAGGCCAGAGTGATCGTCAGGTACTCCTTCAGAACACGCGTGGCATCTGAAAGTGAGAGCTTTTTCATTTGACTACGACATTGACTATCTTGCCGGGAACGACAATTACTTTGACTATGCTGAGGGCCCCGACATATCTGGCCGTCTGTTCGAGCGAACGGATATGGGCCTCGACTTCGGCCGGGGACAGGCTCTTCGGCAGATCGACCGTGAATCGCATCTTGCCGTTGAACGACACGGGATAGGTGCAACTGTCTTCGACGGTATAACTTGCGACATACTCGGGGAAGGATGCGTCACAGACACTGCCCTTGTTTCCGAGGGCCTCCCAGAGTTCTTCTGCAAGGTGCGGGGCGAAGGGGCTTATGAGGACAGTAAGCGGAGTAAGTATGGCCCTCTTCGAGCATCCTAGTGCGGTAAGCTCGTTCACTGCTATCATAAAGGCGCTGATGGTGGTGTTGTAGGAGAAGTTCTCGATATCCTCCTCTTCCTTGGCTATCAGCTTGTGCAGGGCCTTGAGTTCGGCGGGAGCAGGGGCGTCGTCGTTAACAATGAGCCTGTCCTTGTCGTAGAACAGCCGCCAGAACTTCTTGATGAAACGGTTTACTCCGTCTATGCCCTTGGTATCCCAAGGCTTGGACTGCTCGATGGGGCCGAGGAACATCTCATAGAGACGGAGTGTATCGGCACCGTAGCTGTCGCAGATATCGTCTGGATTGACAACGTTGTACATCGACTTGCTCATCTTCTCGACGGCCCATCCGCAGATGTACTCTCCGTTTTCGAGGATGAAAGTGGCATCGTTGAATTCAGGTCTCCATGCCTTGAAGGCTTCGATGTCGAGCCTGTCGGCGCGCACCAGATTGATATCGACGTGGATTTCGGTGGTCTCGTATCGGTCTTTGAGGCCAAGCGAAACGAAGGTATTGGTTCCGACTATGCGGTACACGAAGTTTGAACGGCCCTGAATCATACCCTGGTTGACCAGCTTGCGGAAAGGCTCGTCTTCGCAGACATAGCCGAGGTCAAAGAGGAACTTGTTCCAGAATCTCGAGTAGATGAGATGTCCTGTCGCGTGTTCGGTACCGCCAACATACAGGTCAACGGAACGCCAGTATTCATTGGCCTGCCTGCTGACGAGGGCATCGGGATTGTGGGGATCCATATAGCGGAGATAATAAGCGCTGGATCCGGCAAAACCGGGCATTGTGCTCTCTTCGAGGGGATATCCACGGTATGTCCATCCCTTGGCGTGTGCCAGAGGGGGACGACCGTCGCTCGAGGGCTTGAAACTGTCCATCTCAGGGAGCCTGAGGGGCAGGTCTTCTTCGGGAACGGGAGTGGGAATGCCGTCTTTGTAGTAGATGGGGAACGGCTCACCCCAGTAGCGCTGGCGTGAGAAAATGGCGTCGCGCAGGCGGTAGTTGGTCTTGCGGCGTCCGAGGCCTCTCTCTTCGACGTAGTCCTTTGCCGCCTCGATGGCCTCCTTGACATCCATCCCGTTCAGGAAGCCGCTGTTGCACATACGGCCCTCCTTGGCGTCGAAACTCTGTTCTGAAACGTCGCAGCCTTCAATTATGGGGATGATGGGCAGACCGAACTTCTTTGCAAAGGCGTAGTCGCGGCTGTCGTGGGCAGGCACTGCCATAATGGCACCGGTGCCGTAGCCTGAGAGAACGTATTCGGATATCCAGATGGGAATCTTTTCGCCTGTGAGGGGATTGATTCCGTACGAACCGCTGAACACTCCGGTGACGCTCTTTGTCTCGGCCATCCTTTCTCTTTCGGTCTTCTTGCGGACCTCGGCAAGATAACTTTCGACCTCATCCTTGCACTCGGGAGCAGTAAGTTCCTGTACCAGAGAACTCTCGGGGGCCAGGACCATAAAGGTCACTCCGAAAATCGTATCTACCCTGGTGGTAAAAATAGTAACAGGGATATGCCTGTCTCCGTTAACAGTGTCGAATACGACCTCGGTTCCCTCGGACTTGCCTATCCAGTTGCGCTGCATCTCCTTGAGAGAATCGCTCCAGTCGAGCCTGTCCAGCGAGGAGAGGAGCCTTTCGGCGTAGGCAGATACGCGGAGAACCCACTGGGTCATCTTCTTCTGTTCTACGGGATAGCCGCCACGGACCGAAAGGCCGTCCTTAACCTCGTCGTTGGCAAGAACAGTTCCCAGGCCTTCGCACCAGTTGACCGTCGTTTCGCCCTGGTATGCAATGCGATAGCCCATAAGGATGTCGGACTTCTCCTTTTCGGAAGCCGAGGCCCAGCGCTCGGGCGTAACGTCGTTGTATCCGCTTGTCCTGAAGCGTTCAACCAGTTCGGAGATGGGTCTTGCGGCATCGGCCTCGGGATCGTACCAGCTGTCGAACATCTTAAGGAAGGCCCACTGCGTCCATTTGTAGTAGTCCGGGTCGCAGGTACGAACCTCGCGGTCCCAGTCGTATGAAAAGCCTATGCGGTCGAGCTGGCTGCGATATCTGTTGATGTTGGCGGTGGTTGTCACCTCGGGATGCTGGCCTGTCTGTATGGCGTACTGCTCGGCAGGGAGCCCGAAGGCATCGTAACCCATAGGGTGAAGCACGTTGTAGCCTTTGAGGCGCTTGTAGCGCGAGAAGATGTCCGAAGCTATGTATCCAAGGGGATGTCCCACGTGCAGCCCTGCGCCCGAAGGATAAGGGAACATATCGAGGACATAGTACTTGGGCCTGGAAGGATCTTCCACTGCCTTGTAGGTCTTGTCGGCAGCCCAGCGTGTCTGCCACTTGCTCTCAATCTTCTTGAAATCGTATTCCATAAGTGTTTCTATTTCTTTCTTTCGAGTCTGAATTCGATGTACATCGACATCTCGGTGCGTACCTTCTTGCCGCGCAGGCGCCCCGGTTTCCAGTCGGGAGATGCGCTAACTACCCTTACGGCCTCTTCGTCGAGCCTCGGGTCCACGCCCTTGAGCACCCTGACATCCTCAACCTTACCCTTCTCGCTGATGATAAAATCCACAAGAACCCGGCCCTGAATGCCTTCGCGCACGCATTGCTCGGGATAGCGGAGGTACACGTACACCCATTTCTGCAGGAATACAGAAGGGTCGGGGCTGCCGAGGAACGATGGCTTGTAGTCACATTCGTACCAGGGAACCGGTGCAGACTTATTCTGCCCCGATTCAAGCTGCTCACCCGGGTCGAAGACTATCCTGGGGCCGTTGACTATGGAGAGGACGAAGTTATAGACATACTCGCACACCCTTTCCATCGCGTCATACTCGGGGACTGAACTGTCATCGCGGGGCGAGTTGTATTCGGGATACATCCCCGTGGTAAAGAACACGGAAGGTATCTGTTTCTCGTAGAAGGCCCTGTGATCTGAAGCCACGGGCTCGCGGGTAACTATCTGGGGTTGAATGGGCTGCAAGGTTTCCCTGAGGGTTGTCAGCACCTGGGTCAGGTCGGGGTTCGACGCACAGTAAGCGTAGAAGCCTGAAGAAGGAGTTCCGACCATATCGAGGTTGACCATAGCACTTATCTTCGGAACATCGGGGAATGAACGGTTCAGGAAGTACCAGGCTCCGGCATTCTGCTGAAGGGAGGCCCCGAACCCTACCAGAAGCACCGAACGGCGCAGGAGTACGGAATTGGTCTTGAGCATACGCGCCAGGCGTATGAGCACAGCCACCCCGGAAGCATTGCCGTTTGCGCCTGGGCAAATCTGGTTGAGAGTCTGGCCGTCGCGGTTCAGGATACGCATCCCGGGGCCGTCGAGCCTTGCTCCTATGACTATGTACTCGTTTTTGAGATTGCGGTCGTAGCCGGAGATGAATCCCACGACATTGCGCGATACGAGGGTATCTCCCGAAGCGAGCTTCATTCCGAAGACATCACCCGAATCTCCGCTAAGAACATCAACTCCCGCTGTGCGAAGTTCAGAAGTCAGGAAGGCGGCAGCCTCGAATTCCCCTTTGCTGCCCGCTCCCCTGCCCTCAAGGTCTTCGGAAGAGAGATACTCTACGGTCGAGCGCATCTCGGCAGCGGCATCTGTCTCGAAAAGGCGGTTGTAAGCCGACTGATACTGCGCTCCGGCACCGAGGCTGAAACACAAGGCACTGAGGGAAAGGAAGATTTTTGAGAATTTCATTCGTTTACAAGTATCCAGGTGTCCTTGGGGCAAAAATCATACTTGTCGCAGGAAAGTATCGCAGAATAGAGGTCTTTGAGATTGTCGGTGGGGAGTATGGCAATGGCCGTGCATCCGTTTGTGCAAGGAATGCTTACGGGAGTTATCCCGGCTTTGAGGGCGCGTCCGGCAAGTCTGGAGGCGTTATCCTTGTTTGAGAACACTCCTATCACAATGTAATATCGCGACTCAAGACGTGATGAACCAAGACCTCCGAGCCTTTCAGAACCGCGCATCTGCTTACCGGCAAGACGGATGGAGTCGAGCAGAGCCAGAGAGTCGCTGGCCTGCTTGCTTGCGGCGGCAAGGGAGTCGAGGCGGGCCTGATGACGCGCCTTGTCAAGTTCGATAACGGCTTTCTTGGCGGCAATGTCTGCGGAGGTTGGACGGCCGGCCAGGCCACGGAGAAAATCGCACCCGCCAAGCAGGACGACCGTAACTGCAAGTACAACGGGAAACAGGCTCTTCTTCATACTTCAAACGGCTGAAACAAAATACAAATTTAACTATTTTTCTTTATATCTTTGCAAGTCTTACATCGTTTCTGAGGCTATGCACCTGAAAGTATTTTTGTCCTGCGCCATACTGCTGACTGCCATTCTCTGCCCGGGTCAGACTTCCCAGGGAGCGCCCCAGATTCACATAGGCCCTGTCCCACACCCCAGGGCGCTCAGCGAAAAGCCCGACACGGTGGAGATGATTGTCATAGGAGACGTGATGATGCACTCAAAGCAGTTGCTTCACGACCACAGGACCTTCCTGAGCAACATTTCAGGAGCTATTTCAAGTGCAGACATAGCGGTAGCCAACCTCGAATTCCCTCTCGGAGGAAAGCCTTATAGCGGCTATCCCGTCTTCTCCACTCCCGATTGGTACGCAGAGTATCTGTCCGACTGCGGGATAAACGTGTTTCTGCTGGCTAATAACCATATTCTGGACAAGGGAGACCTGGGGGTTGAACGAAGCCTCTCGGTATATGACTCTATGGAGAGCAGGGGCCGGGCAAGATACTGCGGTGCAGGAGCCGACAGTGTCTCTTTTGCACGGCACAACCCACTGATTCTTGAGGCCGGAGGGATGAAGATAGCCCTTGTGAACTTCACCTACGGCACGAATATAGGGTCGCAGCAGAAATGGCCCTCGGTGTCGAGGATGAACAAGAGTTCGATATCGGAACAGTTTCAAAGGGCCAGGGAGGCCGGTGCAGACTTCATCGTGGCACTTCCGCACTGGGGTGAGGAGTATTGTATCATTCACTCCCCCGCCCAGGAGGATCTCGCCCGCTGGATGATTTCGGAAGGGGCCGATGCCATCGTCGGCTCACACCCTCACGTGGTACAGGACATTGACATCATCAACGGAGTACCTGTATTCTATTCTGTGGGCAATGCAGTCTCGAATATGAGCATCAGGCACACCAGACTCGAAATGGCGGTAACCCTAAGGTTTACCCGCGACCGGAGAGGAGAAGCGCGCCTGCTGCCCCCAGAAGGAAGATGGATGTGGTGCACCCTGCCAGGCACTCTCACAGACAGTTACGCAACAATATTCACCGATGAATGGATAGGCCGCAGGGATGAATGGAAAGACCCTTCGGACTATGACAATATGCTCAGCCATCTGAATGAAAGACACAATTAAACTCGAAACCGTCGATCCTGTTGAGATATACGGCCCCGCAAACAGGATACTCGAAGAATTCTGCAAATATTTCCCCACCCTCAAGGTCATAGCAAGGGGCGATGAAATCATACTCGAAGGCAAGGAGAATACCATACAGGAATTTCGCCAGAAATTCTCGGAACTCATAGCAAGGCGTCACCGCAAGCTGAGCCTTACCGTGTATGACGTCGAGGATATCTTCGACGGGGAGAACTCTGCCGAGATGTTCAAGCTGAGCGGAGATGCCATCATCGTGCACAGCACCGACGGCAAGCCCATCAGGGCCAGGAATGCCCGCCAGCAAGAGATGGTCAGGGCCTACTTCGACAACGACCTCGTGTTCGCGCTCGGACCTGCCGGAACCGGAAAGACCTACATAGCCATAGCCCTGGCGGTCAGAGCCCTCAAGAACAGGGAGGTAAGGAGGATAATCCTGACCCGTCCCGCAGTCGAAGCCGGCGAGAGGCTGGGCTTTCTGCCCGGAGACCTGAAGGATAAGCTGGACCCGTATCTGCAACCTCTCTACGATGCCCTCGGAGATATGATACCATCAAAAAAGCTCCAGGAACTGATGGCCGACGGCACCATACAGATTGCTCCTCTGGCCTATATGAGGGGGCGGACCCTGGACAGAGCCGTGGTGATACTCGACGAAGCCCAGAACACCAACGCCGGCCAGCTGAAGATGTTCCTGACCCGTATGGGAAGCGATTCAAAGTTCATAGTCACGGGCGATGCCACCCAGGTTGACCTTCCCCGCCGCGAAGACTCGGGGCTCCTTGGCGGGGTCAATATCCTGAAAGGAATCAAGGGCATCGCAACAATCAGCTTCGCTAACGAAGACATAGTGCGACACCCTTTGGTAAGCAAGATTGTCAAGGCCTATGACAAGGCCTGTGAACAGGTTCAGATTCCGAAGTAATCTCTGTATCTGTTGTACAGATGACCCGCCTGAAGGTATGCGGACTGGGG
>JAQXJU010000029.1 GCA_029009115.1 Bacteroidales bacterium
TCTGCCATATGCTAATTGTTCATCAGGTATTCTTTCATAAAATCGTTCAGGTCGCCGTCGAGAACTGCCTGGGTATCGGCCGTCTCCCATCCGGTCCTGAGGTCCTTGACCATCTTGTAGGGATGCAGGACGTAGGAGCGTATCTGCGAGCCCCACTCGATTTTTTTCTTCTGCCCTTCGAGTTCGGCCTGTTTCTCCTGGCGCTTCTTGAGCTCGATGTCGTAGAGACGGGATTTGAGAATCTGCAGGGCCCTCTGGCGGTTGTCCTGCTGGCTTCGGGTCTCGGTGTTCTCCACCATTATCCCGGTAGGAAGGTGGCGCACACGCACTCCGGTCTCGACCTTGTTGACGTTCTGGCCACCATGCCCGCCGCTGCGGAAGGTATCCCAGACTATGTCCGAAGGATTGATTTCGATGTTGATGGTATCGTCCACCAAGGGGTACACGAACACCGACGAGAAGGTTGTCTGGCGCTTGCCCTGGGCATTGAAGGGGGAGATACGAACCAGCCTGTGAACCCCGCTTTCGGCCTTGAGATAGCCGTAGGCGTAGTCGCCCTCGAAGGAGATGGTGGCGCTCTTGATGCCAACCTCGTCGCCTTCCTGGTTCTCGGTCACAATCATCTTGTAGCCGTTTCGCTCGCCCCAGCGCATATACATACGCATCAGCATTGCGGACCAGTCGTTTGCTTCGGTACCGCCCGCTCCTGAGTTTATGGTAAGCACAGCCCCGAGATTGTCACCCTCGGCCCCGAGCATATTTTTCAGTTCCAGGGCTTCGATATCCTTTACAGCAGCATCGTAAGAGGAGTCCAGTTCGCGGGATTCGTCAGTCTCGGCCTGACCCTCGACAGCCCCTGACTCGACGGCAAACTCGTACAGGACATCAAGGTCCGATACGGCCGAGGCGCAGGCATCATAGGCCGTGAGCCACGACTTCAGCCCGCTTAGTTCCTTCAAGAAAGACTCGGCGGCCTTTGGGTCGTTCCAGAAATCGGCTTCCTGACTGCGGGCTTCCTTTTGAGAGGCTTCGGCCCTTTTGTCCTGGATATGGAGGCAGTCGTAGAGGGTATCTACGCGCTGATGGAGAGACTTTATCTGTTCTGCTGTCTTCATAATAGTCACAAACTGCTGCGCTTGGCAAACTTACAAATATAGCAATTATTTCCGGCATATGTGAGCAGCCGGAGGGGCGAAGCTGTTTTCGGCGATAGGGGGGCCTAGGAGAACTGCCCTAGAAGACGGAGTGCAACTTCCCGGGAGCCGGAACAGAGAAGTTCCAGACCGGGCCGGGGATCTTCGGGCTCGATGTGCTCCGCTCTCAGCACATCCACCAGACGCCTTGCAACCGCGGGAGAGGGGTCGATGAAGCGCACGGGATTCGGGGTCAGTTCAGCGGCAACTTTCTGCATCACGGGTAGAAGGAAGGGATAGTGAGTGCATCCGAGCACTATGGTGTCGGCACCGGCTTCGAGCAGAGGGGCAAGGCTCGAGCGGACTACCGACTCTGCCTCGCTGCCGCACAGCACTCCCCTTTCGACCAGTTCGACAAAGCCCAGCCCGGCGTGTTCGAGTATCTGCACCTCGTCTTCATACAACTCCTTGTTATGCAGATACTTGGAGCCTTTGAGAGTACCTTCGGTAGCCAACACTCCTATAACTCCGCTGCGGGTTCCGAGGGCAGCGGGCTTTACGGCAGGCTCCATCCCCACAAAGGGAATAGGAAAGGACTCCCTGAGGCTGGCAATTGCTGCCGAGGTGGCAGTATTGCAGGCAACGACTATGACCGCGGCACCTTTTGAGATGAGCAGGGAGCATATCTCATTCATCCTGCCGATGATGAACTGAGGCGACTTCTCCCCGTAGGGGCAGTTCGCATTGTCTGCGTAATATATATATGAAGAATGCGGGAGCACTTTCAGGATTTCGCGATAGACCGACAGTCCGCCGCAACCCGAATCGACTATTCCAATCTTGGCCATTTGTCAATAAAGATAGTATTTCGAAGACAATTTCCTGAACTCCTCAACGTCGGCAGTCCAGTACCCGAGCATATCCTCAACCTTAAGGGTCTTCCCGAAACTGGAGGCAATCCGGTCGCTTCCGGTAATCTTGTTGAACATACCTATTCGCTCGGGCGATATGGTGAAGGGATTCTTGCCGTAAAGTTCGCCTATTGCCTGCATTACATAGAAGGATACCAGCGACAGAGGGGCTTTGTCGTAATCGGTGAATCCGAACTGTACCCCATGAATGAGTTTGCCGGCCAGTCTGCCGAAGAAGGGCTTGTAATGGACTGTCCTGAACACAACTCCGGGAATCTCATAAGACTCGAGTTTTGCCTTGAGCGCATCGGCATCAATCCACTGCTCGGCAAAGGCCCCGAAGGGGAAGGAGTAGCCTATGCCAATGTTGAGGTAGTTGTTGAATTCACCGGCAACTCCCGCAACAGGGTAGTTTACAGCGGATTGGGGGTAAGGGATATTGGGCGATGGAAGCACCCAGGGCAGACCGGTGTCGGTGTAGAGCATATCCCTGGTCCAGCCTTCCATAGGGATGACGCTGAGTTTGCACTTCAGCGGGGCTTCGTTTCCCCTCTGACCGCAGTTCAGGCCCTCCTCGTTGATCAGGATGGCGAGTTCGCCCACAGTCAGCCCGTAGAGATAGGGAATCTTGTACTGCCCTACGAAAGAAAAGAAGCCGGGGCGCACGCAGGCTCCCTCGACCTTGTTGCCTCCGAGAGGATTGGGCCTGTCGAGAACCATCACCTCAATCCCCAGAGGGGCGCAGGCCCGCATCATCAGTCCCAGCGAACTGATGAAGGTATAAGAGCGGCAGCCAACATCCTGGATATCATATACTACCACATCGAGTCCGGCGAGCATCTCGGGGCGGGGCGAACGGTTGGGGCCGTACAGCGAATATACGGGGAGCCCCGTTGCGGGGTCGGTAGTGCTCTCGACATAGTCTCCAGCATAGGCATCACCCCTGACCCCGTGTTCTGGGGCAAAGAGAGCCTTGAGCTCGACTCCAGGGGCTTTGAAGAGTATGTCGATGGTGGAGCGGAGCTGGCTGTCAACGCCGCTCGGATTGGTCAGAAGACCTACTTTCTTACCCTGCAGGCCTTCGAAGTTACGTGAGCTGAGGACTTCGATGCCGGTCCTTACCCGGGGAGCCGACACAAGAGCCTGGCAGCAGAAAAGAAGTATGGCAAGAATTGACAGAATCTTTCTCATAGGTAATTCATTTTTCAGTTGAAGGCAGTTTCTTTCCATAGGATTCCTCTATGCGCGAGGGCAGGAAGGCCGTAACAGCGACGGTAACGAGGCAGGACGCCACAACGACAACAAAGAAGCCGGTGTACCCCACGGCCTCCTGCAGAATTCCGGCGACCATCCCCGGAAGCATCATACTCAGGGCCATAAAAGCTGTGCATATGGCATAGTGGGCAGTCTGGAACGGGCCTGCACAGAAGTACATCATATATAGCATATAGGCCGTGAAGCCGAAACCGTATCCGAACTGGTCGAGGACCACCCCGATATATACCGCCCACAGAGGGGGTCTTGCTATACTCAGGAACAGATACACCGCGCAAGGGAGAGCAAGACTCAAAGCCATAGGCCACAGTGTCTTGCGCAGGCCCCAGCGGGCGCTTGCCAGTCCTCCTGCTATACCTCCGACTGTCAGGGCTATAATTCCTGCAGTACCATAGACCAGGCCAGACTGGGCGGTGCTGAGCGCGAGTCCACCCTTTTCGGGAGAATCCAGGAGGAAGGGGGTCAGCATCTTGACGGACATAGCCTCCGGAAGACGGTACAGCAGCAGGAAGATGATGGTCAGCCACACGTCCTTCTTGCGGAAGAATGCGGCAAATACCCCGGCGAAGGAGGGACGCCTGCCTTTTTCGGGAACCGGGCTGGTCAAAGGAGTCTCGGTACGGTTCGCTTCACGGTTCGCGGTACGTGAACTTTCGCAGCGCGGAAGGGCCTTGAGATGCCAGAGATTCAGGACTGCCAGCAGGGCCGCACTTCCGCCAAGGGTCAGCGACCAGGCCAGGGGAATGTCGCCGAGCCTCTCCTCGAGTATCCCCGCAGCAACCACTATCCCACCCTGTCCGAAGACCGAAGCGATGCGATAGAAAGTGCTCCTGATTCCTACGAACAGCGACTGACGGTGCGGATCAAGGGCCAGCATATAGAAACCGTCGGCGGCAATGTCGTGGGTAGCAGAGGCAAAGGCAGCAAGATAGAAGAGCAGAAGAACGGCCACGAGCAGGGGGTGTCCGCTCCCGAACGAGAGCACGGTCAGGGCAAGGACTGCAAAGGCCACCCACATCACACTCTGCATTGCAAGTATCCACCATCTCTTGTTCCGGACTATATCCACAATAGGGCTCCACAGGGGCTTAATTACCCAGGGAAGATACAGCAGGCTGGTATAAAGGGCAAGTTCGGCATTGCCCATACCAAGCCTTTTGAACATAGTGACCGAAACGACATTCACCAGAAAGTACGGGATGCCTTCAGCAAAATAGAGAGTGGGAACCCAGGCCCAGGCTGAATCAGTTTTCATTGCTTACTTCGGCTCCGGGATAATAGTGTGAGAGAATCTGCCGGTAATTGTAGCCACGCGAAGCCATTACTGCGGCTCCGGTCTGGCACAGGCCTACCCCGTGTCCCCAGCCTCGTCCTTTCAGGGTGAGCGTGTCGCCATTCCAGCATATGTCGAAGGCCGAACTTTTGAGATGGCTTTCGGAGAGGGCTCTTCGGATGGCGAGTTCCTTGCCTATTACCTCTGAGCGTTTGCTTCCGTTGATTCTCAGGTATTTGATGCGTCCCGAGGGGCCTCTTTGAAGAGCCTCGAGCGAGAGTATGGTTCCAAAGTCGATACCGGTGCGACGTGCTGCAAGTTCGGATATTTCATCTCTTGAGTAACTTGCTTCCCAGCGGAAGAAATCGCCACTCTCGAGGTCGTAGTCGTTCAGAGACTGTCTCAGCAGGTGGGGCTCTCCAAGCTTGCAGAAGGGCTCCTGACCAGGCTGGGGGGCATCTTCGACCGAACGCAGATAGGGATAGTCCTCATCGCTCCAGCAGGTGCTGAAGAGTTCGGTCCTCCCCCCGCAGCATTTTGAGTAGCGGGTATCGCAGATCTTTCCCTCAAAGCGGAGAACCTCGCCCCAGGTTTCATCCACTGCCCTGCGGACATTCTCACCCGAAACCCGGTTCATCCCCTGATAGCGCTGGCAATGGTCGTCGGCGCAGACATCGTAGAGGGCGTGCGAGCGGAGATTGGCCATAAGCCAGGAACGGGATATGACGGCGTGGGCCTTGAGGAGTTCGAGGCTGGCAGAGGACTTCATCTCTGAAGAAATGACACTCAGAAGATAGTCTTCAGCCCCTATACGGTTTACGGCTGTAATCTTGTCGCCCTCGACAATGAATTTCAGCGCCCCGGCAAATTTCTGGTCTTCGCGCCTCTCCCAGTGAAAATCTATGCCTATGGTAACATCTTTGAGTATGAAGGAGGGCTCGGCGAAGAGGGTTGACATAGTGGCCGCCTCGAAGTACAGTTCGTCGTACAGGACTCCGTTATAGTTTATCCGTCCGTCCTGCCAGCATACCCTCTGAGGGCCGGCACCATCGGAGATGATTTCGAACACTATCTCCTTAGCGCTCATAATTCCTACCTCAATGACAGGCTGGGGGCGCGTAAGTTTCCAGTTTATGAGATTCTCGACTTCGGCGCTTACCGTCACTTCGGACATCATCTCCCTTACCATCTGCGCATTGATTTTTGCAAAGTCTTCGGCGAGAGGCGCCACGAGGATTCCGGCCATATCTGCGGCTCCTGGGCTCATCGTAAGATGCTCTCTGCCAACGGCATAGTAGTGATGAGAGCGGATTCGGGTCCTGAGGACGACGCAGGCCCTGTATTCGCCCCTGCTGAACCAGGTGTAGAGGTTGATTCTCGGTTCGCTCTCCCTGTCCGGGATGTCTGACTCGGGCTTTGCGTAAGGGTCGGAGGGTCCGTAGAGTTCTGGGGTGAGGGGGTGTCCACGGAGTTCGGAGAATCCTGGGGCAGATGCTGGGGTGAGGGGGGCCCCGTTTCCGTCGGCAACAGGGTTCTGGAAACCGGTTCCGTAATTGCCGAGTGTTGAGGCCGGGGTGAGGGGCACTTCTGGAAATCCGGCAGGTGCTTCTGCCTCGTCGTACAGGGGGATGCAGTCCAGCAGGCGGTAGAAGAGTTTGGCCATCGACTTTGCTGTAGCCGCCTTCAGCACATAGACTCCCCGTACATAAGAGGTAAAATGATATAGCGAAGCATCTCTCACTGTGCCGAGGGGCTTCCCTGGACTTGCCAGGAAGTCATCGACGGCCCTCTCAAGAGGCATCAGATGTCTGGGACATGCCTGATAATGAAGATGGTCAGGAGCAGAGGCTCCGCTCTTCGGCCCGTTGTAGAACACAGTGAAATCAGGATAACGGCGGGCAAAGTCGAGCATATCCACAAAGTGATGCCAGATAGACTGCGGAATATGCTTCTCCGAGGCAATCACAAGATGGTCCGGAAATATAGGAAAGGGATTGACCTGGATGTTGTAGCGCCGGCCCTTGCGTCCATCGAACTTGAGATGGAACTGCTCTTTGGGACGATGCGCGCAGCACAGGAAGCAGCGGCGTGAAGCAATTGCCTGGGGGCTGACATCGGCTGTGGAGGATGCGATACGCGAAGGATTGTGCTGAACGGTCATCTCCAGCGAAGCGCAGGCTATAGTCCTCGTCTGCACTGACTTGAGTGCCCTGAAATTGGCAGCAGCCATCGGCCATACCGACAATTGATCTCCGACGAATTTGGTGATGTCCGATGATTTCATATACTACAGCAATGGTTCATACACTACAGCAATGCAAGAAGGGAGTCTTTGATGGCGAGGTACTCCTGTTCGAAGTTTGGAGTAAGGACATCCTTGCCCAGAGCCTCTTCTATCTCGGTCTGGGTCCACCAGCGGCCTTCCATAACTTCTTCGTTGTCGGGATGCAGTTCAAAAGAGCCAATCGCGGCAAAAACACCGACCAGTTCGCGCTCCAGCTTTGTCTCGTTGACATAGGTTTTCAGATAAATGGGATTGAAATCGTGAAAACCGAGTTCCTCTTCAGCTTCGCGGAACAGGGCCTCGAGGTAGTATTCTCCATAGCTCAGATGTCCCCCGACAGCTGTATCCCAATAGCCCGGAAGCAGATCCTTGGTCAGTGAGCGACGCTGGAGGTATATCCTCTGCATACGGTCCATTATCTGAAGATGGACTACCGGATGAAGCAGCATACTGCCACTGTGACAGTTCTGTCGGCATGTCTGACCTGTTACCAGACCTGTCGCTTCAACGACAGGGAGCATCTCGCAAGCCTTTCCGCTGATACGTCCCCCAACTAGGGGTGCACGTTCTACAGGATATACCAAATCAATCATCGGGCAGGAATTCAATCATTATGCAGGAACCAATCATCGGGCAGGAACCAATCATCGGGCAGTTCGCTTGGACATCAATAGTTGATTATTCTCAGTTCCTCGGGAGTATAAAGAAGCGAATCTATGAAATCTGGTGCCACCTTGGCAAGAATGAGGAATACCGCCAGAGCAAGAGCAACTGCGATAACCACAGACAGAATCACGACAAAGACCCGCTGGATTATCCTTCTGCGCCTGGCACGAGATTCCCTCACCCCGCCTGCATCGACCCTAGCCCCATCTGACACTCCGCATACTTCTTCACTCGGGAGAGGAGAGGCTTCTGCGCTCTGCTCGTTTTCGCTCTGAGACTGTACTTCTGCACTCTGCTCGTTTTCGCTCTGGGACTGGACTTCTGCGCTCTGCTCGTCCACGATATGGGACGGGGATTCTTCGCTTGCATTATCACTCTCAGACGGGGATTCTGCGCTCTGCTCGTCCACGCTCTGGGACAGGGATTCTTCGATTGCACTATCACTCTGAGACTGGGCTTCTTCGCTCCGCTCGTCCACGCTCTGGGACTGGACTTCTGCACTCTGCTCGTCCACGCTCTGGGACGTAGCCTCAATCGATAGGCTCTCTTCGGGCAGCACTTCACCACTTTCTTCTGGCAGCACTTCCCCACTATCTACGGACGACACTTCCCCACTCTCTACGGGGGTCTCCGTTGAAAGGACTGGTTCGGGATCGGGCTCAGATGCCATAGGTGAAGTCACTATCGAGGCAAGGCTATCCACCATCTGCGAAATCTCCCGGGGCGACTCCTGATGAGTCTTCAGCGAAACCGGTTCTAGAGCATAACCGTCAGGAAAAATGTCAAGATTTTCATCACTGACGAAAAAGAAATTGTTTTCCTTGGTTGCGCGCAACCTTCCAAGCCCTGGCAAAACCACAGTCTTGCGGGTTTTGAGTATCTCCTTCAATTCCCGGAGGAAATCATTCACAAAGACTTTGGCTGCCTCACTGTCGATGCCGTTGCTTCTGGCATAGAAATCCACGAGAAGATTGTCATCACCTCTACCCGGATGAAATGACAGACGTTTGTATGGCGGATTGATGGTATATCCCCTGTCCGAAAAGGAAGCCGGGACCATTTCGACGACAAAAGTGCCCAGTCCAGGAAGACCAACCTCCGAATTATCAAGCACTAGATCGCCTATTATTTTGGCCAGCAAATCAACATCCATAAAATCGCAGTTTATTAAGAGATTTCAAATGTACAAAAACTTCCTCATATTCCGGCAAAGAATTATGTCCTCAGGTATTTTTGAAAAAAATCCGAAAATATTTGGAGAATTGAAGACAATGCTCTAAATTTGCAATCCCGTTTGGAAAAACGGACAAAACATTCCTCCTTAGCTCAGTTGGTTAGAGCACCTGACTGTTAATCAGGGGGTCCTGGGTTCAAGTCCCCGAGGGGGAGCCACAAAGAGGGTGACTATAAAGTCGATAGACTGATAGTCACCCTCTTTTTT
>JAQXJU010000030.1 GCA_029009115.1 Bacteroidales bacterium
AGGTTTATCCTTGAGCCGCTGTCGGAGAAGGTATGAAACTGGGTGCTCTCCAGAGCCAGACCCAGAAGTTTCCCCGACATGATGAAGCGATATTCAGCTCCCAGGTCAAGAGTCATAGCCCGCCGACCAAGAAGAACGGCATCGGGCCTCAGTACATTGTCCAGAAGAAGAGTTTTACCGTCTTTTATAAGCCTCGGATCTTCCTGATTCTCAACCCCGAGAGGGATGACGGCCCCGGCACTTCCCGAAAGTTCCAATGCCCTTCCGCGCGCAAAGCGCAGGGTTCCCTTACCCTCGGCACTGAGTGCAAGGCGGCTGAATGCGAACATAGAGTCGTTCTGGAGCATTTCTGCACTGCTGCTCTCGAATCCGGCCCTGAGCCCTGCCTCCCAAATAGCTTTCCCGCCAGCAGGGCTGATGCTCCAGGAGGCACCGGCCTTGTAATTGCCCGAAATGTAGAAGGGCAGCTTGAGAAGGGTCTCCCAGTACGATTCCACCCTTCCCTGGTCGTTGGTGACGACCCTCATTTCCTGAATGTATCTCTTGGAACGTCCGTTGCAGACAGTGAAGTCCAGAACAAAATGATTCCTGAAGCTATCTCCAACAAAGTCAAGCACTGCCCCTGAGCTGATATCCTTCTGGGACCAGTATCCAGGAGTTTCTCCGGTCTCGCCCCTTACCTCCGACTCCCCGGCCTTGTACTTTCCCCAAAGGCCTGCCTCAAACCCGGATGTCCTGTATCCCAGAACCAGAGAGCCTCCCAGGGAATTGCCGCTGTAACGCCGCGAGAATCCTATTATTCCGCTGTTTACGTACTCTCCGAGACCCAGACCCTCGTAATATTTGTATCTGTCCAGATTCTCTGCCCGCGAACTCAGTTTCAGGAGTTTCTCCTTCGAGTAGCCGTACTGCAGCGATGCTCCCAGGCTCAGGCGGGCGTTAATCTTCCACAGGATGGCAGGCTCCACGCTCATATCTGCAATTTGCGACCGGCTTCGCGGGTCACGGCTGCGTGAAAGGTCCCCGACCATATAGTCTCCTCCGAGAGCGAGGGCGAGCCTGTCTTTCACGATCCATCCGGCTCCTTGGGCGCTGAAAGCAAAACTCTGGCGGGTGTAATCGCCCGGAAGTTCGGAGAATGCATCGAAAGGATTTCTCGAAAGAGGATAATAACGGTCCGACCAGGACCGGCCGTATAGCCAGTCCTGACCGAACTCAAAACTCCCTGCCAGATTCAGCTGTCCGCCCCGTCTGCTTCCGTCGGCCTGCACGAAAAGCCCTCTGCGGGAGTCGTCATCGCGGGCCGGATGCGCATCTCCGAAGATGCAGCTTGCTCCCGAAGCGAATCTTCCCCCCTGGCGCAGAGAATCTGCAACAAGGGAGGCAGGGCTTCCGCTATGCTTCCACACCGAATTGCCGTCAGCAGCCCGGCTCTCGGCCAAAGCGGCGCAGAGCAGGGCAGCAGTCAGAAGAATGGCAGTTTTGTTCATTATAAGAATTACTCAGTGACGGGCTGTATGCGTGAGTCGCTGTAGTCGCGAGCCTTGAGGTGCGATCCGTCAGCTTTGTCGTTTGTCAGTTCCACAAAGTCGTTGGTGGAGTTGTTGCTGTCGACGAGATAGATCCTTCCGTTCTCGCTCTTCTCAATCTTGCGGGCAGCAAGCGAGCCCTGGTTTATCATAGCATAACCGGCATCGATTGCAGAAGGAAGGTGCTTGCCGCCTCTTGTCTCGAAGCCTGTCCTCATAATGTCAACAGCATCGATTACCTTCTTTGCAGGAACGGCGAGGCTGTAGCTGGCATAAGCTGCACCTAAAGCATCGGAACCGGGAACAAGAACCTTTTCGTAAGAGGCAATCTCATTCTCGGACGCCCGGAACAGAACGGGGATGTTACCCTGAGTTACAAGGAACTTGGCCTGATATGTGACGGCCTGATAGATGTCGGGGATAAGATTGGGCACATCGGCGTTGTCTGCAGGGAAGAAGCCGGCTGCACCCTCGACGTAGGCTTCGATATCCGCACCTGAAAGGTCAACGGTGTTAACAACCACCTCGCTGTCGATATGGTTCTTGGCGTTCATAGCTACTACGAAGCTCTTGCCAGGCTCTACAGGATAGTCCTTACCGCTGCCGGGGAAGCGTGAAATGCGCTGCATATATACCACCTCGGCTTTGTCAATATCGGAATATGCAGGAACCATAACTGCGGAGCCATAAGCCTCGCCAATGTACAGGCCGTCAAGATACTGAACCTCGTCGGAGTTGTTGAAAATCTCGAGGTATTTGTCAATGTTGTAAGCCTTGGTGTCGAGTTTGAGGGTTCCGTGGTTGTAGATTCTTGAGAACACGAGGGGTGCCTTTTCGGCATAGACAGTCTCAATCTTCACCTCGATACCGTCTTTTTCGGCCTCGGAGAGAATCACTTCGTCAGTAGTTCCGTTGATAGCCACGTTGTTGACTCCGGCAAGCTCTGGAGCGATGCCGGCGAGCTGATCACCTGTCAGAGACCAGCTGGCGCTGGCAGACCATACCCCGAAGGGAACCTTCTTGAACTCGGCGACACCTGCCTTGGCCTGCGCCTCGATGGTCTCGGAAGTGGTCTTATTGCTGAGTACCACCTTGCCCTCGAACACAGCCTCAGAAGGGAACTCTGCAGGCATAGATACAGCGACTTTTACAAGAGATACGCTGGTGGGCTCTTTCTCCTGATTGCAGGAAGAAAGTGCAAATACGGCAGCTACAGCCGCGATTGATGCAATAAATTTTTTCATAAAGCTTATGAATTAAAAATGAACTGACAACTCGAAGCCGAAGGCAAAGAGATTTGAATTTCTT
>JAQXJU010000031.1 GCA_029009115.1 Bacteroidales bacterium
TTTCCTGCGAGAAATCTTCTCTGCCAGAGGCCGAATCTACCATTCAGGAGTTTTATGCCAGTGTTCCACAGGATGAGAACCTGCAGAGAGTCTCGCTCAGCGGAGCAAGTGTTCTCTGGAGCAATGATGACGCCATTTCTCTTTATGATGGCAAAGATACTTCGTCAGGCGCCATCTTTACAACCACGCTTGAATCAGATTCCAAGACTGCGGTCTTCAAGGGAAGTGGAGCCCAGACTCTCGGTGGATTGTACTATGCTTTCTATCCAGCTGCTTCTGATTGTTTCACTTCCTGGAACAAGGGCGGTGACGGCAAGCTGAGGTATAAGATTCCTGCTATCCAGTACGCCAGAGCAGGAAATCTTCCCGAGAACTGCTGCCCTATGCTCGGAAGCGGCAACGGCTCTACGCTCAGTTTTCAGCATCTTGTCGGATATCTGAGTTTTGAAATCGGTGCTGCATCTCCTGACAACATTGTTAAAGTGGTTGTTTCCTCCGATGCCTCTGTCCTTAGCGGAGACTACATCTGGGCCCTCGGAACCTCTACCAAACCTAGCCTTGGCGACGGAGCAGCTACCACTTCGCTGCAAAATCGTGACTCTTCGCCTCTTGGCGTCGGCAGATACTTCGTTGCCGTTCGTCCCAGGGTGATGAAGACTCTTAATTTGACTTTCGTGACAAAAGATGGCAAGGAAGCTACTGTATCCGCATCCAATGTAGATACCAACCTCGGAAAGGTCCAGTATCTGGGAATTGTCCGCAATCTTAATTACAAGACTGTATCTGTTGGAGATATCTATGTCGAGAATGGCGAGAAAACCGGAATAGTGGTTGCCGTAGGAAGCACAGACTACACGGTAATGACCCTTACGGGAGTCTCAAAGTCTTGGGCTTCGAAAGACATTACCTCTGTTAGTGGTCTCGCAGCCAACCGCGATAATGGCTCTATCAACACCGCAACGATGGCTACCTGGGATGACTTTGAGACCAATTTCCCCGCTGCATATTATTGCCATAACTATGGAGGAAAACCTAGTGGATGGTACCTTCCCGGTTCCTCAGAGATGAAAACTCTTATGGCAAATATGGGCTTCGGTAGTGCTGACACCTATGCCGCTTTCGATAAAAAAATTAAAGATGCCGGTGGCACGACGCTTGGGGCGAACAACACTATAGCCAGATTCTGGTGCTCTGATACAGACAATAAAGGGGAAAAGGCATATTATGTCTATTACAAGGAACCCAATGGAATATCTGCATACACTGGAGTTTTTACGGCTGAGAGAAACACCCGTTGCCTGAAACGCATATCCCTAGAGTAGAGGTGCGCAGCCCAGTGGTGCTTCCTAGAGGCGCAACACAGAGGTAAACCCCAGAGGTGTTCCCAGAGGCGCAGCCCAGTGGTGCTTCCTAGATGCGCAACCCAGAGGCGCAGCCCAATGGTAAACCCTAGAGGTTTCCCCAGAATAATAAGTGGAGCTAGAAATCCATTGAGTAATAGAAAGGGTCGGAGATCTTTGCTGTTTCGCAAAAGACTCCGACCCTTTTTCTCTTCGCTATTCCCTTCTTATCCACCCCTAACCATTGCCACTCCGTGAAATTCACCTTTTGAACCGACCCCCTTCAGAAGGCCCTCAGAGGCACATTGGTTTTCGAGGTGAATTTCACGGGTTGGGGAGACCCCTGTCAGAAGTGCCTCAGAGGCCAGTTGGGCGATCTCGTGAAATTCACCTTTGGGACGGACCCCCGTCAGAAGGCCTTCTGGGGCAGGTTAGCCTTCGAGGTGGAAGGACTTTGTGTCCACCTCAGAGCCTTACCCCCGTCACAGGGCATTCTGGGGCACATTGGTTTTCGAGGTGAATTTCACGGCTCCGGGTACCCCCCGTCTGAAGCACCTACGAGGCCGATTGGGGAACATCGTGAAATTCACCTTCGGGACGGACCCCCTTCAGAATGCCTTCTGTGGCAGGTTGCCGTCGGAGGTGGAACGACTTTGTGTCCACCTCAGAGCCTTACCCCCGTCACAGGGCATTCTGAGGCACATTGGTTTTCGAGGTGAATTTCACGGGTCGGGGTTACCCCTGTCAGAAGTACCTGAGAGGCCGATTCGATAGTCTCGTGAAATTCACCTTTCGTGGCGACCCCCGTCACAGGTACCTCAGAGGCACATTGGTTTTCGAGGTGAATTTCACGGCTCCGGGTACCCCCCGTCTGAAGCACCTACGAGGCCGATTGGGCGACCGACTGAACTTCACCTCACTTTTTGAACCCGAAATGATATAGTGCCGAACCTGAAATGCCACTTATCTGATAGTGCCGACCCCGAAATGCTACTTATCGGATACTGCCGAACTTGAATACGCCTCTTATGGGATAATGGTCCGAGATGTACTCTATCCCGTAGTTTTGGTTGAGGTTCTTGTAGGATACAGCCTTAAAGCCTCTATAGAAGATATGGTCAATCAGGTCTCCGCTTTTCTTTCCGAAACCATTATAGGTTACTTGCTCGTCCGGTTTCCTGAACGAAGTCCGCAAGTCATTGAACATCCCCAGCAATGGTTCCAGGATAGGGTTGTCGAGCCTCATATTCCAGTCCGCGCAGAGTATAACCGGCAGGTCTCCGGCTATCTCGACAATTCGACTGACCAGAAGGTTCATTGCTTGAACCTGTGCTTCGCTGTTCAGTGGGTAGTGAGTATTGAAGACCATCATCTCACGCCCAGAAGCCTTCTCTCGAAACCTTGCCCAAGTGACTATCCGAAAGTACTTTTCGCCCCAGCCTTTGGAAGGAACCTCTGGCGTTTCGCTCAACCAGAAGTTCCCGTCTTCAATCAATTCGTACTTTGAACTCAGGTAGAAAATGGCGCAGAACTCCCCGGCCAGGGCGCCGTCGTCTCGCCCGACTCCAACCCTCGAATACTCAGGGCAGTGCTCCGAAACATAATCAATCTGGCATAGATACCCTTCCTGGGTCCCGACTATGTCCGCTTTTTCGCTTTTGAGCATACGGACGATAGCCTCCTTGCGATTGTCCCAGCAGAAGGGGCCGTCCTTTTTGGTAGCCGTTACAGTCCTTAGGTTCAGCGAAATAACCCTCGCCCTGCCGTACCCTGACCCCCGCTCGGACGGAAACGCCGAGCGAAGTCCTTCAGGAAGTCCAGAATCCGCCCCCCGCTCGGACGGAACCGCCGAGCGAAGCCCTGCCGAACTATTCCCGGCGGCCGACCAACTGCCGGCAGGCAGAAGATTGCCTTCGATTGCTGCCGGCAGGACGAGTAATGCAAATATCAAAAACAGCTTTTTCAATATGAGAGACTTACTTTCTTGATACAACGGACGTTGCTGGTGTTGGTAACATTATTTGTCCCGGCCTTGAATGCTGCCCCGGACTCACCAGGAGCGTTAATCTGAACGTACAGTGCCTTATTCCCATCTGTTGCCAGCTCACTGCTCCACATTCCTCCAACAAACAGACTCTCTGAAGCCGCAGACTCGTCGGCCTCTCCACAGGTAACCATCGCTGCAAGGAATTTGTCCCTGCTTGTTTTATTCAACTCAATTGTCGGAGTTCCGCTAAGAGCGAGAGCATCGGCATAGCTAAGACCGTGTATTGCACCCAGAACCAGCCTCAGTTCGCTGCTCGAAGGCAGATACCAGCCTCCATCCTGGAAGTCCGCTTCCTTTTCGCACTCGTCGATAGCCCAGTTGTAGTTGCCGCTCTTGTATAGCTCAGTTTCCTTTATTTTAGCAACATTCTCTGAACCGTCTTCTTTCTTGATGCTGATTCCAACGGCCGTAGCAGGAGACTCAACTCCATCCTTCGCCTTCATAAAAGCCTTCTTCGATGCCTTCCATACCGACACAATCTTCCCTTCTAAAGGATTCGACGGATTCACCCAGAATACCACACCCTTGTCGTTGCCCGAAATATAAGCAGTGCCAATCTTTTGCAGCGGGTCCACAAAGTCGGATTCAGCGAGTCTGACTGTTCCCATATCCATAAGGTCTCCGTCCGAAAGCGAGCACTCGCCGACAATCTTTTTGACAGCAACCTTCCCGTCAGTCCTGACGAAGGTGAAACTCACACCGTTGGAATACTTCATCCCCCTGAGGGCAAGATAATAACTGCCC
>JAQXJU010000032.1 GCA_029009115.1 Bacteroidales bacterium
GGCGGCGGAGGGGAGGATGCTGTCGCTGCGCCCGTCTCTGTTCCAACCGCATTCGCAGTAGATGCAGTCGAAGTTGCAAATCTTGCCTTTCTGGGGTAGAAGATTGATTCCCAATGAGTTGCCTAGTCTTCTTGAGTGAATGGGACCAAATACTGTATCTTCTCTGAGCATTTTCTGTTAGGATTACTTGCCATCGACAGTTTCTCTGCTACAAAAATCAGTCCCTGACAGGGCAGATTATTGATAAGGCAAATATAGTCAATCGCCGGTCGTCTTTGAAAAAATGTTGCTACTTTTGCAATATGGCATATAAGAGAGAAGACATTTTTGACGACGAAATTACGTCCCGGATTGCAGAGCACGTGGAGGCTGTCCTCGAACTTCTTGGTGAAGACCCCCATAGGGAAGGCTTGACAAAGACCCCCGAGAGGGTTGCCAGAAGTCTGCAATATCTGACCAAAGGCTATGCCCAGGACGGGTCTTCGGTCCTGAAGGAGGCCCTTTTTGAGGAGCACTACTCCGAGATGGTTTTAGTAAGGGACATAGACATATTCTCACTGTGCGAGCATCACCTTCTGCCTTTCATCGGGAAGTGTCACATAGCCTACATACCGGATGGCAAGATAGTGGGACTCAGTAAGATAGCTCGTCTGGTAGAGGTTTATGCCCGTCGTCTGCAGGTTCAGGAGAGGCTTTCTGTAGAGATTGCTTCCTGCCTTCAGGAAGCCCTTGGCGCCAAGGGAGTTGCAGTGTCGCTTGAAGCTATGCACTGTTGTATGGTGATGCGCGGAGTAGAGAAGCCCGGTACAATGACCTCCACCTTCGCCTACACCGGGGTCTTTGAGAGTTCTGCTGAACTTCGAAGAGAATTTTTGCAGGCTATGCAACGGTAGGCGTGCGTTGCGGCATCAATATTAGGAATAAAATAACTACTGCTATGAAACGATTGATAACACTGACGGGCCTTGTTTCCGTCCTTTGTGTTTCCTGCTTCCCTACCAGGATAGTGACCGTTTCCTCGACACCCGTTTATGAGGATCCTATTTACAGCACTACCATTACGGTTCCCAGAAGACAGGTAACCACTACCACTCAGGTTTATGCCACCGATCCTGATATCTCGCTTCAACTTGACCTTCAGGCTGTTGCCGCTGCCTTTGCGCAGTCTTCAACAATCAAGGAATTCGAGACTCTCTTGAACGATTCATCCTATATGCTTAGCAACCTCGACCTGAACAGGGACGGTTACGTCGATTACCTCAGGGTGATGTCGGCAATGCAGGGTTACAATCACGTATTCGTGATTCAGGCAGTCATCGCTCCCAATGTCTATCAGGATGTCGCCACCATTGTTGCAGAAGTACCTTCGTACACAAACTATCACGTCGAAATCATAGGTGATCCATTCATTTATGGTCCTGATTATATTGTCAGCCCCATTTTCATTGCAAGGCCGCATATCTTCGGACATATCTGCAGGCACGATTACATTCCCTGGCATTCCCCTTGGTACTGGGGGCACTTCCCTTCGTACTACCGCCACCCCGCGCCTGTGTTCGTGAGTCATTATCACGCGTATGTCCATACGTTTATGAGTCACCATCACTATTGCCACGAGGTACGCTATCCGAGCCATTGCCACTATCGTGACTACCGCAATATCTGTGGGCCGGTAAGCCGCAATGACTATTCCCGTCAGCACCCCGACAGGTCTTTCTCTGTGCGCAATGCCAATGTTCCTGTCAGCAACTCCGCCGTTGACAGGGCCGAGAATGCCAGACGTCAGGCCAATGCTTCTGATGTCCGCAGGGCATACGAATCTTCCAGGGTGACCAGCAGCTCCGCCAGCCGCGGTGGTTCAAGCGCATCTGCCGGTAGTTCTGCTACCCGCGGAGGTTCAAGCGCTTCTGCCGGAAGTTCTGCTACCCGCGGAGGTTCGAGCACTGCAGCCGGAAGTTCTGCAACTCGCAGCGGTTCAAGCGCATCTGCCGGAAGCTCTGCAACCCGCGGAGGTTCGAGCACTGCAGCGGGAAGTTCTGCAACTCGCGGAGGCTCGAGCACTGCAGCCGGAAGCTCTGCAAGCCGTAGCAGTTCGAGCACTTCCACTCGCAGTTCGTCCAGCGGCAGTGTCTCCAGCTCAAGAGGTTCAACCACTACCAGCAGCCGGGTGAATCCCTCTGGAAGCAGCAGCACAAAGACAAAGACCGTAAGTCCTTCGGGTTCAACTTCTACCGTCAGAAGAGGCAGTTCTTCGTCGTCCTCGACCAGCAAGTCCGGTAGCTCAAGAGCCAGTTCCTCATCATCTTCTTCGAACAGGTCCAGCGGTACGAGAGCTAGCTCATCATCTTCTTCTTCGAGCAACAGATCCAGCGGCTCAAGAGCCAGTTCCTCGTCGAGCAGCCGTTCAAGCAGCTCTTCATCTAGCCGTTCTGGTTCATCCAGTCGCAGATAATCATCTATAATACAATTGAAATGAAAAAGATTCTTGCAGCGGCAGCACTTGCCGTTACGCTCCTTCTAGGATCTTCCTGCCGCGGTCCCCAGGGCGAGCCTGGCAGAGACGGATTCTCTGTTGCTCAGAGCATTATTGTAAATGTCAAGCGTGAACATTGGGAGTATTCCAACATTGACAACAATAACTATTTTATCGCTACGGTAAACGCCCCCGAAATCACAAAGGATGTCCTCCGCAACGGTCTCGTGAAGATGTACAGGGTATTCGAATATGGCAGTTCGAATGAGACATATACTGAACTGCCTTTCATTCTTCAGAAAGAGTACCAAATCGAAGGAAGCACAGACTGGGGATTCTATACTGAAGCCACAATGGCTGAATTCGGAGTTGGAGGCGTATCAATCATTTATACGGTAAGTGACTTCGATTACGAGCTGGATGAGACATTTGTCCCGAGTAACATGGTATTCCGTCTTGTGATTCTCAATTGACGAGACTGAAATACTGAATATTCTTAATCATCCTATCCGGAGGTTTTGCTCACCGAGGCAGAATCTCCGTTTTTTTCGTTTTGCTTCAGGTGATTACATTTTGGATACTTCGGAGTTGGGGTAGGCCAATATTGGTGAATTTCACGAGACCGGCTGCGATGTGGCTGGGGCAACCAAACCAGCATCTGGGGCACTTCTGGCAGGGGCTACCCTGACCGGTGAAATTCACCTCCGAAGGCAATGTGCCCCAGAAGGCCTTCTGACGGGGGTAGCTCGCGAAGGTGAATTTCACGGGAACTTCCGACCGGCCTCTGGGGTACTTCTGGCAGGGGTGACCCGAACCGGTGAAATTCACCTCAAAAGACAATGTGCCTCTGAGTGCCCTGTAGAGGGGGTAAGGCTCCGAGGTGGACACAAATTCGTTCCACCTGAGAAGGCAAACTGCCTCTGAAGGCCTTCTGACGGGGGTCGGCCCGAAAGGTGAATTTCACGAGTTCTATTTCACGAATCTCGAGACCTCCTAAATGACATCAGGCCATTGAATTCTATTTGTCCAGACCATCATTCCCTCAAGGTAACCTTCACATTCTGCACCAACGTAGGCGAAGAGCGCGAACTCGGCCCCCAGCCCGGTCCCGAGCCCGGCATACACGAAAGGGGACACTGGTGTTGCAGCCCCTCTACCGAGATGATGAACGACCCTTCGCAGTGGCCTCGATTCAAGGAGTATTTGCAAGACATTCTCCGCACCTTCGGCAACGACGATAGAATCCTCTACAGGTGCCTTCAGGACTGACCTGGGGTCACAAGCTTCAGGACGGAGAGCCTGACGTTTGGTTCCACAGCATCTTTTGGGAGGACTACACCCCCTGGAGGGAGAGTGAGATAGTCTTTATCAAGTCCCAGACCAAAGACTGAATCAGGAGATACGGGCGGCGCGGTCTTCGATTGATGCCTCGCAGGCCTCGCCGTCCTTTGGAGGCATAATGCCGTCCCAGGTCAGGAAGCGCACGACCCTCTTTTCGTTGCAGAGTAGCATCCTGGCTGCCTTGCGGGTCATTGCGTCTGAATAGGCATCGGGCCAGTCGGCGGCAAGTTTCTCCATACAGACCTTCATACGCGAGACATTGCTGTAAACCTCCGACTCAAGGGTAGAGAAAATCTTTTCCTTGAGTTCGGGGGCAATTTCCGCATCTTTCAGCGCAGCTATCTCGGAGAGAGAATCTCTCTGAAGGCTTAGGAAGCCCCTCCCGAGGTCTGACAGGGTGCCAACCTTGCGCACCAGGCGGCGCCTGAGTATTCTGCGGCACCATTTGTGACTTGAGTAGAACTTCAGAAGGGAGTCGTCGGTAAAGAGAGCAAAGAGGTAGTCCCTGTCCGAAAGGGGAAGGGCTCCGTCGCTGTCGAAATGCCTTTCCTGCGAATGAACCAGCTTGTGATAGCTATCGGTAGATATGGTTCCGTCTGCGTGCAGCTGCCTCACGAGCTGAATCTCGGTTCCGTAGATGGCGCATCTGAAATTGTGCAGAAGATCCTCTTCGCTGCACGAGGAGATATCGGGCTTCTGTTCTTTTTCGGGCAGGAAACTGCTGACCTTCGTCCAGTCAGCGCTGGCAAAGATTTCGCGCTTTTTCAGGCGTTCGAGGTACTTCTCGGACTGTTCGCTGACTCTCCTGCGTATGCTGTACTCCAGGAAAGAACGGGCGGCAGGGACTTCCGTGAGGCCGAATCTCTCAAGGAGCCTTCGGATAGTGGTTGCGTTTACGACCAGGGTCAGGGTTACTATCCCTGCGGTAATCAGAAGAATCTGGTTGCGTATCTCCTCGGGTATGGTGGAAGTTCCGGCGACCATCAGGGCAAGAGTCAGACCCAGCGCCCCGCGAAGACCTCCCCAGCTTAAGATTACTGCGTCACGCCGGCTCATACCGTAGCCGTTGCGCTTCATTATTGGGTAGAAGAGGAACACTACTGCGGCGCGGATGAGGTTTACCCCGAGATATACTCCGAGCATCACGGCTATGCTGACCCAGGTTACCTTAACTTTGACTGCGATTATTGTTCCTACAATAATGAATACTATGGTGTTGGCAATGAAAGACGCAAGGTCCCAGAACTTTTCGGTAAACTCGTTGGCCCGGGGGCTGAAACGTATCTTGCCGTGATAGGTCATCTCGAGTCCGAAGGCCACAAGGGCAATCACTCCCGAAAGGTGCAGATAGCCCTGGGCGAGGATAAAGGTGATGTAGGCCGAGAGTATGATGACGCTGTTCTGCACCATCTCGTCGCCCTTCAGCTTGGTAATGAAGAAGATACAGCTTGCCGCAAGAACGTATCCTACGATCGCTCCGCCGAGGGCCACCAGAAGGAACTCCGCTACAGGCGAACTGCATATAGGCGATTCTCCTGAGAAAGTTCCGAAGAAGAGCATAAACAGTACTATGCCCGTGCCGTCGTTGAGCAGCGACTCGGCATCCACGAGGGTCGAGAATCGCTTGCTGGTGTTCAACTCTTTCAGGAGAGCCACCACGGCAACGGGGTCAGTCGCGCTGATAAGGGCTCCGAACATCAGCGCCACGGTCCAGTTCCAGCCTCCGAACTCGGGGACCAGCTTTGCGATTCCAATCATCAGCAGAGCGGCAAGCCCCATCGACACTATCACCCCTGGAATGGCAAGGATGGCCGAGTTCAGCAGGGTCTTCTTGAAGGTGTGAAGGTCAATCTCATAGGCGGCGCTGAATATCAGAACCGGAAGGAAGAGATACAGCAGGGTGTCGGGATTGATGTTTCCCGCCTGCTCAACGGCCTTGCTCAGCAGTCCCGCCTCAGGCAGGAGATTGACTCTGAACAGGGTACCGAGCAGAAGCCCGAAGCAGAACAGGCCAACGGTATAAGGAAAGCGCGATTTCTTGAGAAGGAGCTTCATAAGGGCCCCTACGAGAAGTGCTCCGAGGACAAACAGCAGCGGAGCAAGCGAATAGTCATTTTCCATAGTGACGCAAAGATACTGATATTATTTGGCTCTGAGAACCCTGATCCTCCTCGGATGAGACAGAGAATCGCTTTCGTATCTTATGGGGGTGGTCATAGAAATGATGTTCAGAATCTCGCCTACGGATTCTCCGTCGAAGGTGCCCCTTAGAAGATTACCCTTCAGAAGGGGATCAGCGATTTCAAATCGTATGTTGTAAAGTTGGCCTATCCTCTTGAATACAGCCTCCAGGCTCTCGTTGTTGAAGCGCAGCACGCCCTCGGTCCAAAGGCAGTCGTTGCCGACATCGACCTTTGAAACCCCGTAGTGCTTCCGCAGCGAATTGAATGACAGCCTTTCACCAGCATCGAGGTCCGAAAGGCGTCGGGAACCATAGAATACTCCCAGATGCCCTTTGAGGAGCGAAACACTTGTGAGGGTGTCGGCCTCGTAGGCATTGACGTTGAATTCAGTGCCTGTAGCCACGACGTCCAAGCTGCTTGTCCTGACTACGAAGGGATGCTCCTCGGATGCGCTAACCTCGAAGAAAGCCTCGCCCTTGAGAATGACCTCCCTCTTCTTCCCCTTGAATGCTGTGGGATACTCAAGGCTGCTGCCGGAGTTCAGCCATACCCTGCTCCCGTCGGCAAGGACCAGTTTAATCCGGCTGGGATAGGGGGCTATACTGGTCTGGCGTATTTCGGCCACATTTTCTGTTTTAGACAGCCTGACTGCCGACCATACCGAGAACACTGCCAGAGGAACGGCAAGCACTGCGGCAATCCTTGTGAGAATGACAGAAAAGCGGTTGGCAGAATGCCTTCGCGATTCTTTCCCCATCTTATTCCTAAGTTCAAGGAAGGCATCCCCGGCATCTATCTCCGACTCGGGGAAGGCGGGATGCGAGGAGTCCCAGATATTTATGTATTCCAGGAACATACGCCCGTTCTCGGGGCTCTCTTCGGCCCATTTCAGCAGTTCTTCTCTCTCCGCGGGGTCGGCACTTCCCAGCAGATACCGGGCCATTGATTCTTCAATATTCATCTGTCGAGTTTTTCTATAGCACTCCTGATTGCCCTTATGACGTTTCCGATTCGCACCTCTACTGTCCTTATAGAACATCTTTGGATTGAGGCAATCTCTTTGTATGTGAGTCCTGCATTGCGGCTGAGGTCAAAAGCCTCCCTCTCTGCAGTGTTGAGTCGGTTAAGCTGGTCCTCGATAATGTGCTTGAGTTCAGAGTAAAGCAGGTAATCGTCGCATCTGGATACGAAAGCTTCGGGATTTCTCATCTCGAACCTTATGTGCTGCGAAACAACCTTCCTGTGCTCGAGTTCGTTAAGGCAGCGGTTGCGTGTTCCGGTTATGAGATAATTTTTGAGGCTGGTGCTGACATTCAGGCATTCGTGCTTGCGCCATATCTCAAGAAACACATTCTGAACCATATCCTCGCATACATCCTGTTCTGGAATATAGATTCCTGCAAACATCACAAGGTCGAGATAGTACTTCTCGAAGAGGAGAGAAAATGCCCTCCGGCTGCCCAACCTGAGGGCTTCAAGGAGTACTATGTCTTCTGATTGAGAATAGTTTGCCATATCTCTTCCTGTCCGATAGGGGAACCGGGACAAAAATAAGGCAAATAAAGTAAAAGAAAAATATGTGGTAGTAAGGGCTTTGCCTGTCTATTAGATACAATAACCAATTCTTTAGCTATGAACAACTCTTTTTTCAGGAGCCTTGTATGTGCGGCGCTTGCTCTGCTCGTCAGCGTTGCGTCGTACTCTCAGAACAGAGGTTCCCTGGTTACGGTCGAAACTTCCGGAGACAGTCTGGAAGCGGTTTTCGACAAGATTGAGAAAACGACACGCTATCGTTTCATCTACAACGTCAATGTCATTGATGTCAAGCAGAAGGCACCTGCGCTTTCCGCAGTCAAGGAAGAAATCACTCCTTTCCTGAAGAAACTCTTCAACGGCAAGGGAATAGACTTTGACATAAAGGGAAGCAAGGTAATCCTGAGCGCAGCAAAGGCCGCAGCATCACCAAGTCTTTATTCCGTTTCAGGAACGGTCAGGGATGCCTCAGGCGAGCCCATCCCCGGGGCAGGCGTGGTAATCTCGGGAACGGCTTCGGGAACGGTGTGTGACCTGGACGGAAAATACGAAATCAAGGTACCCGCAGGTGCAAGCTTAGTTTTTTCCAGCCTCGGTTTTTTGGATTATACCGTTGCGATAGACAAGACTGCAAACCTTGACGTGACCCTCCATGACGACCTCCAGCAACTCGAGCAGGTTGTGGTGGTGGGATATGGTACCCAGAAGAGGTCAAGCCTTACCGGAGCCATATCTACCGTTTCTTCAAAGGATATGCTCAAGGCCCCGGTTATGAGCCTCAGCAATGTGATAGGCGCCAGAGTCTCCGGAATAGCCGCAGTTCAGAGCAGCGGACAGCCGGGAGCCAACGATGCCTCGCTGACAGTCCGCGGACAGAGCAGCGTAATTTATGTGATAGACGGGATAAGGCGCACGGCAGCCGATTTCAACGGCCTCGACCCCAATGAGATAGAGTCGGTTTCTGTGCTCAAGGATGCTTCGGCTGTAGCTGTCTTCGGACTTGACGCTAATGCCGCATTTGTCGTAACTACCCGCAAGGGAGCCGATGAAGACGTAAAGGTTTCTTACTCGGGCAGTGTAGGAATCAGCCAAAATGCAGAGAAGCACGACTACCTCGACGGCCCTGAATATGCCTGGTGGTACAACAAGGCTCTGGAGAATGTTGGCAAAGATCCGGTCTTCAGCGCCGAACAGGTCGAAAAGATGCGTGCCGGAGTTGACGGCTGGGGCAATACCGACTGGTACGATCAGATGTGGGGTACAGGTGTAAACACCCATCACAACGTCTCAGCCTCCGGAGGCAATAAGAAGGTTCATTTCTTCTCTTCCCTTGGATATATGAACGAAAAGGGAAACCTGGATAACTTCGATTACAAGCGATACAACCTCAGGACCAATATCAATGCCAGTCTGTCCGAAGGCCTTTCGGTCAGTTTCGGTCTTTCGGCGCGTCAGGAGAATCGCTCCACCCCTTTTGTGAATGCTGACCCGAAGGGCTTTCTGAGTGTGCCTACCCAGATTTGCTATGCCCTTCCCTTCGTTCCTATGACTATGAAGGATTCTGACGGCAAGGAATACCCTGTCGCCACTCCGACCAATGTCCAGCCTGTCTCGCCGTATGCGATGACCCAGTCCTCGGGTTACTCCAGAACATCGCGCACTTACGAGCAGGTAAATGCCTCGCTTCAATATGACGCCCCCTGGCTTGAGGGGCTTTCCTTCAAGTTTCAGGGAGCCTATGACCTTGTCTATTCGATGAACAAGTCGCTTAAAACCCCTCTTGAAGTGATGGTCGTTACCTTCCCCACGGCTTCAACCCAGGAACTCTCATACAAGAAGGTCAACAGCACCATACTAGGCGATACCCCTGTACTGTCTGAATCCGCAGGACGTTCCTCCGTGCTTACAAGCCAGACCTCGGTATCTTACAACAACAGTTTCGGCCTGCATAACGTTTCTGCCATCGCCCTCTGTGAAACCCGCCAGGCCAGAAGCAATTCGCTCGGGGCTACAGGATACGGTCTAGACTTCATCCAGCTCGATGAACTCTCCAAAATCACCAATCTCAAGGACGGCAAAGAGGCCATCCCCGAGATTAGCGGAAGCAGTTCCGAGAGCCGTACTGCAGGATTCGTAGGAAGGGTAAACTGGAACTATGACGAGCGCTACTACATCGAGGCTTCACTGCGCCACGACGGAAGTTACCTCTTTGGAGGAATGAACAAACGATGGGTTACCCTCCCGGGCTTCTCCGCTGCCTGGAGAATCAGCAACGAAGAATGGTTCGACATCAACTGGATAGACAATATGAAATTCCGTGCCGGAGTCGGAAAGACGGCTACCAGCGGAATTGGCGCGTTTCAGTGGATGAACACTATGGCCCTTAATACCAATGCGGTGGTGATTGGAGGGGCTAGCCAGTCCGGTATCAGTGCATCGATTTTGGGCAATCCAAACCTGACTTGGTCGCAGTGCCTGAGCTACAACGCAGGTGTTGACGCATCCCTTTGGGGAGGCAAGCTCAATGTCGAGGCGGATGTCTTTTATAAATACGAATTCGACAAACTTTCGAGCGTCACCGGAGCATATCCTCCTTCTATGGGAGGTTATTACTTCTCCTCCGCCAATGTCAACAAGGTGGATTACAAGGGCTTTGACCTTACCCTCAACCACAGGAATCGTGTTGGCAAGTTAAGTTACTCAGTCAAGTTCATATGGTCTTATGCCTACGCCCGCTGGCTACACTATGCCGGTGATTCAAAGGACACGCAGGAATGGTCTCGTCTCACCGGAAAGCAGGTGGGCAGCCAGCTGGCCCTGATAGCCGAAGGCCTGTACCAGTCACAGGACGAGATTGACAACTCTGCCATTGACCCCACCCGTCCTCCTCTTGTCGGATACATACGCTACAAGGATATGGATGGCGACGGAATCATCAACTACCGCAAGGATCAGGGCTACTTCAGCCGGAGCATCACTCCTACCCACACAGGGTCACTCGAACTGAGTGCCGCTTTCAAGGGCTTTGATTTCAATATGCTATTCTCCTGGGGCCTGGGCAACGACGTTCCCATTTCGGGACTTTATGTCGGCTTTTCAGGCACTAGCAACAACATCCAGGCACTCACGGAATACTCCAAGGCCTTCTACCAGAACGGCAATACGCCGAGATACCTTGTAGAGAACTCCTGGACACCCGAGAATCCCGATGCCGAATTCCCCTGCCTGGAGGTTGTAGGCCGAGGAACAGGCAACGCATACTGCTCGACATTCTGGAATAGGAACGGAGCCTACCTCCGCCTAAAGACAGCTCAGTTGGGATATACCATTCCGTCAAAATTGCTGTCCAGACTTCCTGTTGAGTCTGTCCGATTCTATGTCGAAGGTTTCAACCTGTTGACATTCAGTGAGCTTACAAAATTCAACATCGACCCGGAGGCTCCCGGTGTGAACAACGGCTACTATCCCCAGCAGCGCACCGCTTCTGTTGGTCTTAAAATCACCTTCAAATAGAGATCAGCGATGAAACACATACTAAGAACAATCAGCATTTTATTCTGCACGGCATCTGCAGTATCCTGCAACGGCTGGCTCGACGATGTCCGGCAGACATCCAAGGTGGATGACAGAGTCGTCTGGGAGCAGGAAAGTTCGGTTGACTCTTATGTCAACACCTTCTACTCCTATCTTCACGCCTATTCTCCGTTCGGAACAGCGCAGTATCAGGGTAATCTTACAGAATGCCTTACCGACGTATTCAACTACGGAAGCACAAATCTGGGTACGCGTATGGGCCACGCCTACTATCTTCTGACAACCCCCAACTCCATTTCCGCCGACGGTGGATGTATGTACAGCATCTGGGAAAGGGGGGCTTACACGCAGATACGCCAGCTGAACCAGTTCCTTGAACTGCAGAAGCAGTATTCTCGCTTTTCTGACGAGCAGAATGCTCTGTGGGCAGCGCAGATTCGCTTCTTCAGGGCCTTTGTCTATTTCCAGCTGGCGAAGCGACACGACGGTGTGATTCTCTATGACAGCCTTCCCACAGATGGTCAGAAAAACCGTTCTACCGCTGCCGAGACCTGGCAGTTCATAGCCGACGACCTCGACTTCGCCGCTTCTGTCCTCCCTGTGCAGTGGGGTGCAAAAGACAAAGGCCGGGTGACAAAGGGTGCCGCCCTGGCGATGAAATCTCGCGCAATGCTCTATGCCGAGCGCTGGCAGGATGCCTACGATGCAGCCCTTGCCGTCGAAAAGCTCAATATCTATGACCTCGTTCCCGATTACGCCCAGGCTTGGAAGGGAGGCAATGTTGAATCTATACTGGAGTTCAATTACGATGCCCAGAACGGCCCCTCGCACAGTTTCGACAAGTATTACTGCCCTGCCTGCGACGGTTATGACTACGGAGCTCTGGGTACTCCGACCCAGGAGATGGTCGAATGCTACGAAAAGGCCGACGGCACCGCCGTTGACTGGACTCCCTGGCACGGCACTACCAACGTTACGCCTCCCTATGCCGAACTTGAGCCTCGCTTCCACGCTACCATCATCTACCGTGGTTGCACTTGGAAGGGCAAGGTAATGGATTGCTGTCTGTCCGGGGCCAACGGCGAATATGTTCCTTACGGCAAACTACCTACAACATACGGCAAAACAACGACAGGGTACTTCCTCCGCAAGCTGATGGACGAGACTCTGACAGATGTCGAGAACGTGGACTGTTCTCAGACCTGGGTAGAAATCCGTTTTGCCGAAGTTCTTCTGAACAAGGCTGAAGCCGCCTGGCATCTCAACAAGAACGATGAGGCACTCTCCCTTATGAACAGGGTCAGGGCACGCTCTTCGGTGAATCTTCCTCCCAAGTCAAGTACCGGGGAGGAATGGTTCAAGGACTACCGCAACGAACGTAAGGTGGAACTTGCCTACGAGGGACACTTGTTCTGGGATATGCGCCGCTGGAAGCTGGCCCACACCGAATATAACCATTACCGCACACATGGAATGGCTATCAACGGAGTGTCAAACACTTATGAATATGTTACCTGCGACGACAAAGACCGTCTCTTCGACCAGAAGTACTATTGCCTTCCCGTCCCCGTTGACGAAAGGAAGAACAATCTGCTTGTAAAACAGTATCCTCAGTGGCTATAAACACTTTACAGCTATGAAAAACATTCTGCCAGTAATCATTCTTGCAATCACGATACTTGCACCTCTTTCGTGCCAGAAGCCTGATGAGTTCGAGGCCGTGCGCTCTTCGTCGGCACTTGTCACTTTCAGCGCCAAATTTATGTACGACGAAAGCGACGACAATAACTTCAAGGGCGAAATCGACTATGAGAACCACATCATAAATGTCGTCTTTCCCTACAACTACCCTGTACTCTCCGACAATGTCCTCACAAAAGACGTCCTGAAAAAAATGAGAGTTCAGGCTACGACCGAGAACAATGTCATCATCGAACCCCCTCTGCTGTTTATGGACCTCAGCAAAGACAATGTAATCACAATTGTCGATAAACTTGAAGGCACCAGGACTGACTATCTGGTCAGGGCCGAGATACGCAAGAGCGCCGAGTGTTCGGTGACATCGTTCAACTTCGGTGACCTCGGTCTCTCGGGAGTCATCTCTGAGGAAACCAATACCATCTCGATTGTAGCTGTTGAGGAAATAGGCGTGCAGAAGGCCGACGTGACCATCTCTCACGGAGCCAGCATCTCCCCCGATCCTCGGGTTACTCCTCTTAACTGGGAGGTCGGACAGACTCTGACGGTCACTGCTCAGAACGGTACCGACAGGACTGTCTATACCGTTGTCAAGTCTGTTCCCGAGAAGGTAGCAGCCGGAATCCGTCCGGGCAGTGGAGTGCTGAAGTGGACCCGCAAGCTTTCCACCATCGAAGGGATAACCGATGCCAAGAATGTCCACGGTATGGCAATCACCCCCGAAGGAATAGTCCTCAATCAGCAGGGGAGCACCTCTATGCCGGTCATAAAGGCATCTGACGGAAGTACTCTTGACTCTAAGTTCACCCTTCCTTCAGGAACCAATTACTTCATGACAAGCGATGACTCGGGCAATATTCTCTTCTGCAACTACCGTTCGGCCGCTTCTGGCAAATTTGTCCTGTATAAGGCTGGCTCCCTGACGGAGACACCCGAGGTGCTCATTAATTATACCGACCCTCACGCCTATTCAAAGCTTGGCTGGAAGTTCTCTGTCACGGGCTCGGTAGATGGCGACGCACTCATATCAAGTTGCTGCCTTGCTACGGGGAATATCCCTTCAGTAGCGGTGTGGACTATACGCGGGGGTGCTCTCGAAAGCAGTACGCCGACCTACATCTCCCTGACTCACGATTTCAACAATTTTGCCAAATGGTCAGATGCGGTATTCTCCGGAACATCAATCGATTCAGACCTGTTCGTATGTTCTTACGCCAAGTACCCCAATGGCTCGAACGACAGGTACATACTCTGGTTCGACGGCGCAAGCGTCACCGAGAAGGCCAGCCTTAAACTATGGAACAACTCAGTGCTCCAGACTGCCGCATACGCTTCGTTCAACGGCTCTCCATATTTTGCATACTCAAACTGCAACACCTTTACCTGGGGCGTGAGCAATAGCGACTGGATCAAGATGCACGACCTTTCTACGGGGAATCTTGACAGTCCTCTGGAAGTAATTCCGGCAAAAATCTATGGAGGCCAGCCTGCCGGTTCTTCGAATGCCAACGGATTCTCGGATGTGCTGATGGTTCCCTCGGAAAACGGCTACTTTCTGAATGTTTATTTTTATTTTGCAGGTGGTTACATAGGTATGGTACAATATGACTGCATCAAGAAATAGAATTGCAGTAGCCTGGATGCTTGCAGGACTTTCGCTTTTGTCCTGCGCCAAGGGCAATGATGATCTCTGGGCCAAGGCAGAGGGCGTGAGGCCCGATTCAGAGGCACAAGAAATCAACCTTGCCGCTGGAAAATTCTATACCTTCGATGCTGAGCCTATGGACCAGTATCCCGACCTGTGGCCCTGCAAACCCTGGTCCAAGGGGACAAAACTCACCGATGAAGAAACGGGGGACATACGCAGCAAGACTCTGGCTGTCGGCTGGAAAGATACCGATTTAGTCTTGACTCTTGACCTTGGAAAACAACGCTCCATCAGCAAGGTAAGCCTGCACGCCATTATAGACAATGTCTGGAAGAGCGGAATCCCTGCCTCGGTGGCCGTATCCCTGAGCCTTGACGGCAAGGCCTTCGATTCCGCAGGCAAACTTGACTGGAACAGCGGGGAAGGGTCATCTTCCGTCTGGGGCGAACTTTCCTTTGATTCTTCGCCGGCAAGATATGTCCGCCTGAATCTTATTCGCCCCGAGAGTCCCTGCGACAACTTCCTTCTGGACGAACTGCAGGTCCTTGGAGAATATAGCAGCGACTGGAAGTACGTTCCGAAGGAAGGAGCCTACCACGGGGCCTTCAACAACGACCAGACCTTCTACGACGAGGGTATCAAGACGGGCTTTGTCACCGCTTTCGAGAAACTGGTCGGCAAGAAGACATCTATGATGCTGTGGTACAAGGGAATGCGCCCTGACCGTCTGTTTGACTATATCCACGAGACTATGGGCAAGTACACGGCCGAGAACCGCAGTCCCGATGACAGGCGCTTTTTCATATACGGCTGGTTGCCGGACGACTACAAGGCTGCCGACCTCGCTCAAGGAGTTCTGGACGAAAACTGGACCGAATACTTCCGCCAGGTCCGCGAATATCAGGCTTCGGACGAGGATTACGGCCCTGTGTGGTTCCGCCCCGCCAACGAGATGAACGGCTCCTGGACCAATTACAGCGGAGACCCCGTGAACTACGTCCGCTTCTGGCGCAGAATGTACAACATTGCCGAACAGTTCGGCATTACCGATTACAATGTGTTCGTATGGGCCGTGTCCGACATTACCTACAATTCCGGCTCGGCCGTGAAACCCAATGCAAAGATGAAGGACTACTACCCGGGAGACCAGTATGTAGATTGGATAGGCGCCAGTGTCTATTATCATAGCAGGGCTGCGGTTCCATATCCTTCATACCTTTTGAATGAGCTGGAGACCATATCGGCTGTAAAGCCTGTGATGATTGCAGAAGGAGCTTTCCGCGCCAAACAGGAAGGCTGCGACCCCGTCCGCTGGGTTGACGAGTGGTTCAGCCTCGATAAGACCCATCCCAGGGTTAAGTGCGTGATATGGTTCAATATGTGGGGCGACACCGACGACGGTCGCATACAGAAGCAGCCCGCTGCTCTTGAACTATACCGCCAGAAAGTGCAGTCACCCTATTGGCTCGATACCATACCCCAAACAGTAAAATCCGAGATTGCCGAAAGGAAGGCTCGACAAAACAAAGACAATTGAAACGAATGATTATCTGGACAGTGCTTCTGTCCTTTACCCTCAGCGCCTCACAGGCCTGCAACAAATCTGCCCCGGAAGACCCCTGGAAGAACGAACAGGGATCCGGAGATCAAAGCACCGGACTGAACCTTGCCGCCGGCAAGTTCTATAAGCTGGACCCCGCTCCAACTGATGCTTATCCCGATATGTATCCCTGCCAGCCCTGGTCTGACGGGACAAAACTAACCGATGAAGAAATCGGAACTGTCGCTTACAAGAACAAGGCGGTAGGTTGGACCGATGTCCCTTCGGCCACCATCACCGTTGACCTGGGAGTAAAGCGAAAGATCATGGAGGCTTCTGTTCACGCCCTTGCCGACAATGTATTCAAGATCGGGCTTCCCTCGTCAGTGAAGGTATCGGTAAGTTCAGACGGGAAGAAGTGGTCAGAGCAGTGCGTCCTTCACTTCGAAAATTTGCCTTCCGGAGAGAAGACTGTCTCGAAGAGCTTCGAACCAGTAACTTGCCGCTATGTCCGCTACGAAGTGGCAGCCCCGGCATCCCCCTGCAAATCGATGCTGATAGACGAGATTGTTGCCACCGGCGAGTACAGAAGCGACTGGAAGTACGTTCCCAAGGAAGGAGCCTACCACGGAGCCTTCAACAATGCCACCTCCTTTGCCGACGAAGGCATTAAGGACAAATGCCAGAATGCGACCTTCGAGGAGAGGGTAGGCAAGAAAACCTCTATGGTGCTATGGTATCAGAATATGCGCGAAGGCCGAACCTTTGCTGAAGTTCAGGCCATACGACGCGACTACCTCGGCAAGAATTTCGGTGGTAACTGGCGCTTCTTTATGTACGGCTGGAGTCCCAACGACTATACAGCCAGGGATGTTGCTGGAGGAATTCTCGACGAATATTGGAAGAAGTACTTCGAGGAAGTGCGAAAAGCCCAGTCGGCCGAAGAAGATTACGGTCCTGTGTGGTTCCGTCCGGCCAACGAGATGAACAGCACCTGGGTAAATTACGGCAACGACCCTGTCAATTTTGTAAAGATGTGGAGGAGACTGTACAACATTGCAGAACAGTACTCGCTGACCGACTACAACGTATTCGTGTGGTCTTCTGCCGACATCAGTTTCGGCTCCGCAAAGATGAAAGCCTATTATCCCGGCGACCAGTATGTCGATTGGATCGGGACATCCTGCTACTTCTCAAAGGCCGTCTCGTACGGTTATCCCTCATACCTTATGAAGGAGACCGAAGCTGTTTCAGCCAACAAGCCTGTTATGATCTCCGAAGGTGGATATGGCACTTCTGCCTGCGATAACCTGCTCTGGGTAAGGGAGTGGTTCGGTCTGAAGGAGACTCATCCCAGAGTCAAGGCCGTGGTCTGGGAGAATCACGAGAATCCCAGCGTGGGGGACAGACGCATCCAAAAGGACGCGGCAGCTCTGGAAGAGTACCGCAAGCTTGTGAAGGACCCATACTGGCTGGATGCAATTCCCTCTGAGGTGCTCGACGAGATAAAAGAGCGCAAGGCCCGACAAAACAAAGACAACTGATGAACGGAAAGTTATTCTGCACGTCCCTTCTTTCAGCTTCTCTGCTGATTCTGCCGCTTTCTGCAGTCAACCCATCCGCATCCGGCATCGCCTCCAGAACCGGCACTGCTTCCTGTTCCGGAACGCTCTCAAGGACCGGCACCGCCTCCGTTGACCGGACTTCCGACCCGGAAATCGAGGCACTCATTTCGCAGATGACTCTGGATGAAAAGATAGGGATGGTCCACGCCAACCGAATGTTCTCAAGCGCCGGAGTCCCGAGGCTGGGAATCCCCGATATGTGGTATTCCGACGGTCCTCACGGTGTTCGCTGGGAAGGAGAGGCGAACGGTTGGAAACCGATAGGTTGGCCTCAGGACAATGACGCCTGCAGCTATCTACCCGCCCTCAGCGCCCTTGCCGCTACCTGGAATAAGGACCTTGCCCGTCAATACGGCGAGGTGATAGGTACAGAGAGCCGTGTCCGCGGCAAGACCGTTCAGCTGGCACCTGGAGTGAATATCACCAGATCCGTTCTCAACGGCAGGACCTGGGAGTACTTCAGCGAAGACCCTTGTCTCACCTCTGAACTTGCAGTACCCTACATCGAAGGAGTCCAGAGCAGGGGAGTGGCAGCCTGCGTCAAGCATTATGCCCTGAACAGCCAGGCTGACGACCAGTACTGGATCAGCTCTGAAGTTGACGAAAGGACTCTGCGCGAAATCTACCTCCCCGCATTCGAGGCTGCAGTTAAACGCGCCGGAGTAATGGCCGTGATGCCTGGCTACAACAAGGTACGAGGCCGCTGGTGTTCCGAGAATTCTTACCTTCTCGATTCGATCCTCCGCAGGGAGTGGGGCTTCGAAGGGATAGTCGTATCAGACTGGAACGGAGTTCACTCTACTGTTCCTGCCGCCCTTGCCGGAACTGACGTCGAGATGGGTACCGCAATCAAGGAAAACGGCTTGTACGCATTCGAGAAATACTACTTTGCCGCGCCCCTGAAGGATGCCGTACTCAGAGGAGAAGTCCCCGAATCGGTGCTGGACGGCAAGGTCCGAAGGATTCTGGCCCTGCAGAAGAAACTCGGCCGTCTCTCCGAAGCGCCTTACGATACCCTCGGAATGGCTTCGAAACTTGCTGTTCCCGCGCACGCCGACGTTGCCCTGAGGGTTGCAGAGGAGTCAGTGGTACTGCTCAAGAACCAGGGAGGGATGCTCCCCCTGAAGCCTCAGGAGTATAGGAAGGTGGCGGTCATAGGGGCCAATGCCTCGACCCTCTTCGCTCCCGGAGGCGGCAGTACCAAACTCAAGGCCAAGTACGAAGTAAGCGCCCTTGAGGGAATACGAACCCGATTCAAAGGCTGCGAAATTGAGTATGCCCCCGGCTTCAAACTTCT
>JAQXJU010000033.1 GCA_029009115.1 Bacteroidales bacterium
AATGTAGGACTTTTTTCAAACCTTAAGGGGTATTAGCTCAGTTGGTAGAGCGCCAGGTTCGCAATCTGGAGGTCAGGGGTTCGACCCCCCTATGCTCCACTCTTTTTTTTCTTCTTGAACGGTGTTTTTGCTAAACACTAACCAGGATGGTCGCCCGCCGTGTCCTATTCTCCCCCTCACCGGCCCTCGATTCCCCTCCCACTCACCTTCAACATAACAAAATCCCACCACAGGATTATTGCCCAAATATGAAACAACTTATTGTTTTTTTCATATTGCAATCTATTGTCAGGGTCAGTGAGATTCACTATCTTTGTTACTTGACGCGTGACAATACATAATAACTTCAATAATTAATAACTATGGACATCAAACTCAAAGACAATTGCAAGTATGCCCTTCTGGTACCCACCAGTATGGGCCTTCGCATCACTCCTTCTGCCGGACAGCCCGTCCACTCCAGTGATATGTTCGCCCTTCAGGCAACAAGCGCCGAGACGAATGTCGCCAGCATCGCATCATATCTCGGGCTTCCCGTTAAAGTCTTGACTACCTTTGTCAAGGGGAGTCCCTTCGCTCACTTCATCAAGGCTAATCTCAAGAGCCGCGGAATGGACTTCGAGGGAGTTGACGTGGAACAGGGAGGTCCTTGGGGATACCGTCATCAGATCAATATCGCCGACAGCGGATATGGTTCCCGCGGACCCCGCGTCTGGAATGACCGTGCAGGTGAGGTCGGACGTACCCTCAATGTGAAAGACTTTGACCTTGAGCGCATTTTCGGACAGGAAGGTGTCCAGATTATCCATCTCAGCGGTCTTATCGGTGCCCTGAGTCCCGAGACCAGCCGCTTCTGCCTCGAACTTGCCCGCGCAGCCCGCAAATACGGAACCCGCATCAGCTTCGACCTTAACTATCGTGCATCCTTCTGGAAGGGCCGTGAAGAAGAACTCCGCGCCATCTTCTCCGAAATTGCCAGCTATGCCGACGTTCTCATCGGAAACGAAGAAGACTTCCAGCTCTGCCTCGGCATCGAAGGACCCGAAGCCGGAGGAAAGGACATTGCTGCCAAGATTGACGGTTTCAAGGAGATGATTCGCCGTGTCAAGGCTCAGTATCCTAACGGAAAGGTCTATGGAACAACCCTGCGCCAGGTCAACAATACCAACAGTCATAACTGGGGAGCCATCCTGCTCGACGGCGAGGATTGGCACGTCATCCAGCCCCGCGAGATTCACGTCCTCGACCGTATCGGAGGAGGAGACGGATTTGTCGGAGGTTTGCTCTACGGTATCCTCAAGGGCTGGGACGGCGAGAAGTGTGCTCAGTTCGGCTGGGCCAGCGGCGCTCTGGCAACCACCTTCCTTACCGATTATGCACAACCCGCTGACGAAGAGCAGGTTTGGAGCATCTGGGAAGGCAACGCACGCGTAAAGAGATAGTCTATGCTGTACTACGCAAGAGGTTCCAAGACCGACAATATCTCGGCGGACGAGGTCCGTCAGATACTCGGTGAGGTATTCGGCAAGATGGGGCAAAAGAAGCGTGTTCTTGCCATCCCTCCCGATTTTACCCGCTTCAACTCTTATGCAGGTCAGATTACCGAAATGGTAAATGACTATTACGGAGATGCCCTTACCGATATTATGCCGGCTCTGGGTACTCACAGCCCTATGACTCCCGAACAGATCAAGACTATGTTCGGAAGTGTCCCCGCCGAAAAATTCCGTGTACACGACTGGCGCAACGACGTGGTGACTGTGGGCAAGGTGCCTTCTTCATATGTGGAGGAAGTCTCCGAAGGCCGTCTCGACTACGAGATGAATGCCCAGGTGAACAAGCTCCTCCTTGACCCTTCATTCGACCTCATCCTGTCAATAGGTCAGGTAGTTCCTCACGAGGTCATAGGGATGGCCAACTACACCAAGAACATTTTCGTCGGTGTCGGAGGCTCAGATTTCATCAACAAGAGCCACTATATCGGAGCTTGCTACGGGATGGAGCGCATAATGGGCCGTGCCAAGAGCCCTGTTCGTGACGTATTCGAGTATGCCAGAGTCAATTACCTCAAGGATGTTCCCATTGTATATGTCCTGACGGTACGCGGTAAAGACCCCGAAACCGGCGGAATGATAACCCAGGGTCTCTTCATTGGAGATGACTTCGAATGCTTCCAGAAGGCGGCCGACCTCTCTCTCGAGACCAATTTCATAATGCTTGACCACGAGATCCGCAAGTGCATTGTATATCTCGATCCCGAGGAGTTCAAGAGCACCTGGCTCGGCAACAAGAGTGTCTATCGTACCCGTATGGCCCTTGCCGACAATGCCGATCTCATAGTTCTTGCACCCGCCCTCAAGGAGTTCGGCGAAGACAAGACCATTGACGGCCTTATCCGCAAGTACGGATACAAGGGCACTCCCAATACCCTCAAGTGCACGAAGGAAAATCAGGACCTGCAGGATAATCTCGGAGCTTCTGCCCATCTTATCCACGGTTCATCCGAAGGCCGCTTCAACATTACCTACTGCCCCGGCGACGGTATGACACGCGAGGAAATCGAGAGCGTAGGCTTCAACTACTGCCACTACGACGATATGGTAGCCCGTTATCCTATCGATACTCTCAAGGACGGTTGGAACACTATGCCCGACGGCGAGGAAGTGTATTACATTTCCAACCCCGCACTCGGGTTGTGGGCCTATCCTGAAAGGTTCAAAGACTAAGATGAAGATAGTCTGTGACAATAAGATACCCTTCCTGAAAGGAGTATTCGAGCCTTATGCCGAGGTGCTTTACCTCCCCGGAGCAAAGACCACTCCCGAGGATGTGCGTGATGCCGATGCCCTTATAGTCCGTACCAGAACAGCCTGTGCCGAACCCCTGTTGAAGGGTTCCCGAGTCAAGGTCATTGCTACTGCGACCATAGGATTTGACCATATCGACACTGCCTGGTGCGAGGCCAACGGAATTGTCTGGGAGAATGCTCCCGGATGCAACTCTTGGTCGGTGAAACAGTACATTGCCTCGGTGCTCGTAAAACTCGCGCGCAAGCATTCCCTGAAACTCTCGGAGATGACTCTGGGTGTGGTAGGGGTAGGCAACGTAGGCAGCAAGGTTGCCGATGCCGCAAGGGTTCTCGGGATGAAGGTGCTGCTCAATGACCCCCCACGCGCCCGCAAGGAAGGTCCCGAAGGATTTGTCTCCCTCGATGAGCTGCTTAGTCTCAGCGACATAGTGACGGTTCACGTACCCCTCCAGAGGGGAGGAGAAGACAATACTCTGCATCTCTTTGATGCTGAGCGTCTTGCTTCGATGCGTCCTGATCAGATTCTGATCAACTCATCCAGGGGAGAGGTAGTTGACAACAAGGCCATCAAGAACGTTCTCAAGAAGGGCGGCCTTCGCGGAGCAGTGCTTGACGTATGGGAAGGAGAACCGGAACTTGACCCTGAACTGGTTGATTTGCTGGATTTTGCAACGCCCCATATCGCCGGCTATTCTGCAGACGGCAAGGCCAACGGTACAACGGCGGCAGTCCGCACCGTGGCCCGTCAGCTGGGTCTGCCCCTTGAACAATGGTCAGCTTCTGGAATTCCCGAGCCTGCCCAGGCCCTCAGTTTCAGCATCGATGCCTCAGGGAAGACCACCGAAGATGTCCTTGCGGAAGCAATACTCTACACTTACGACGTGGACAGGGACTGTCTCCCCCTGCGCGAACATCTCGAACTGTTCGAGAAACTCCGTGGTGACTACCAGGTCCGGCGCGAATTCTCAGCATTCACCGTCACCCTTATAAGCGGCAGTCCCCAGATGGCCTCCCGCATCAAGGAACTGGGATTCAAAATCAACGAGACTGCAAATTGAAATCAACAATCATTTAAATCAATTATGAAAGAATTATCTGATATCGGACTGGTAGGTCTTGCCGTTATGGGAGAGAACCTCGTCCTCAACATGGAAAGCAAAGGCTTCC
>JAQXJU010000034.1 GCA_029009115.1 Bacteroidales bacterium
GCTGATTTTGTGTGTTCATATTCCCCTTCAGGGCAATACCAAGAATAATATGCAGGCTGTCAAAGATTTGATAGAAGAGTTCAGCGAATGCCATATTATGTCGGGGCACACTCATTTTACGGTGAATTATGTATATCCCAATCATTACGAACATACTCATTCTGCTGCTTGCGGTGCCTGGTGGTATTCTACCGTCAACCTTGATGGCGCTCCCAACGGATACGGTGTGTTCAAGGTCAAGGGAGCCAGCATCGAGAACTGGATTTACAAGGGAGTCGGACTCTCTGAGGAAGAACAGATAAGGATGTATCGAGGGAATGTAAGCTTTATGGATGGCTATTACCCTCAATATTCCTTCCCAGAGACAGGAGCCGATGACATTTGGGCCAATATCTGGAACTGGGACAGCAGCTGGACTGTTGAAGTTTATGAAGATGGTGTGCTTGGCGGTCCTATGACCCGTTTAACCAGCGGGATTCGTCGTGATCCATGGGCGGTTGGGTTCCACTGTGGAGTCGTCGGAAGGTCAGAATCCAACTACGACAGGACCTATTTCACCCACATATTCCATTACAAGTTGAAGAATCCTTCTGCGACCAAGATTCAAATAAAGGCGACCGACCGCTTCGGCAGAACTTTCGTACAGAGCAAGTTCACCGGGAACACTCGGGCAGACTGGCCTGTTGCCCCTATAGATAAGGATAAATACTAGAAAGCCGGCTGCCAGTAGTTTTGTAAACATTTCAGAGGATGACATCAAAGTTTCCAGGACTTTGATGTCATCTTTCTTCTTATATCGTGGGTTGTATCTTGTGTGTGGCTTCTGGGCTTCGGGCGCGACCTCCCGCAAGTTCGGTCCAGTGGCGTTTGGGTTGGCAACAGGGGTCTCAGGGGTCTTCGTGGGTGTCGGGGGGCTCCTGCTTCGTCAGCCAGCCCAGTGCGTTATGCTTGCTTGCGCTACCCCGTGAAATTCACCTTTTGAGGCGACCCCCTTTAGAAGGCCTTTAGAGGCACATTGTCTTTCAAGGTGAATTTCACGGGTTGGGGCAACCCCTGCCAGAAGTGCCTGAGAGGCCGATTAGGAGGTCTCGTGAAATTCACCTTCAGAGCCGACCCCCTTTAGAAGGCCTTCTGGGGCAGGTTACCTTCCGAGGTGGAACGACTTTGTGTCCACCTCAGAGCCTTACCCCCTCTACAGGGCATTCTGAGGCACATTGGTTTTCGAGGTGAATTTCACCGGTGGAGGCAACCCCCGTCAGAAGTACCCCAGAGGCCGATTCGGTGACCTCGTGAAATTCACCTTCGCGAGCTATCCCCTTCAGAATGCCTTCTGAGGCACATTGTCTTTCGAGGTGAATTTCACCGGTTGTGGCTACCCCTACCAGAAGTATCCCAGAGGCCGATTCGGTGACTTCGTGAAATTCACCTTCGGGGCCGACCCCCTTCAGAATGCCTTCTGGGGCACATTGGTTTTCGAGGTGAATTTCACCGGTGGAGGCAACCCCCGTCAGAAGTACCCCAGAGGCCGATTCGGTGACCTCGTGAAATTCACCTTCAGAGCCGACCCCCTTTAGAAGGCCTTCTGAGGCAGGTTACCTTCCGAGGTGGAACAACTTTGTGTCCACCTCCGAGCCTTCGTCCATAAGGAACATAGGGTCCCACGCCGGAAGCATAATCGGCTTCTGAGAGCAGAGTTTCAGTATTCTCTCGGGGATGAAGCGTTTCTCGGCGACAAGACGGAACATATACTCGTCGAACCAGCGGTCGGTCATAATGAGACAGCCCTTGTAGCCGTTGTCGGCACCCCAACTGTTCTCGACCATCCATTTGGTGCTCTTGCCGTCCTTGATGTCCACCGCTATAAGGGTCATCGCGTGCGAAGAACCGCTGGCGTGGCTGCGCACGCGGTCCTTTTTGTCCATCGTGAACTCCACTCCCAGCAGGGACTCGTAGTCGTAGTTCTCAACGTCGAGCACTCCTTTGCGGCGGTCCAGGAACTTTGCCACGTCGCAGGAAAAGTACATTGCGGTGTTGGCCTTGATGGAGTTTATGGCTATTTCCTTGATGTCCTCCATCGGGAGGTTGAGGTAAACCCAGTTGCGTCCGTCGTAAACGTGACGGTCATAGGCTATTTCATAAACCTTGTAGTACTCGCGCAGGGGATCGTTCATCAGCATTACATAGTTGTCGCCGCCGAGGTCCTTCCCCACGAACTCTTCATAGAAGGAGAGGGGAGTCCAGATGCCGGTCAACACCACCTCTCCCTTGCCGTTGCAGCGGGTCCATTCGAACTCTTCAGGAGGCACTCCGAGGGTCAGGCAGAGGATGCGGTAAACCTCGGAGAGCATCTGTGTTTTCTCGGCGGCAAGTTCGGCATCGGAGGCCCTGGCCAAGGATCTGAGTTTCAGCCCGTCCTGCCTCAGAAGAGTGGAAAGCTGCTGCCTCAGCGCTGCGGTGTTCTCGGAGGCGTAAGTTTCGGGCATCACCGATGCCGGAACGACTCCGTACTTGCTGATAAGGTCTGAGACTCCGGTAAACTGTCCGCCGTCCCCTATGGGGTTTTGGAACAGCCAATCGACCTTGCGGTCGTCCATCTGCAGTTTCCGGGTATCGACAATGCCTTGAAGGAACAGGTTCGACTTCTCAAGCTGATCCCAGAAGAACAGGTAATTCTGCGAAAACTGGAAGTTCCCGAGGTCGTGCTTCTGGATCGCGGCTGCACGCAGTACGTTAAGCCCGGTGAAGAGCCAGCAGCGGCCGGAGGATTTCTGGTTGGTGATTCCGATAGTCTGTACCCGGTCGGAGAAATGAGTGTCAATCATTGCAGCGTTTTCGGCATTCGCCGCGAGAACGGCCATAGATGTCGATTGCAGGGCGTTTCTGAGGGCCTTGTCCGTGGCTGTCCCTTCGTAACCCTTCCGGATACGGACCATCATTTCGGGAGTGATTCCTCCTTGGGCGTATGCGGACATAAGGGCGGCTGCGGAAAGGATCAGACAGCAACAAAAATTCTTCATATTCTATTGTATTTTGCTGATATTCTTGCAATCAGGTAACCCGTAAGGGCTACCCCTAAGGCGCTAAGGAGAATGTCTCCTGATTGAATCTCCACCGGATAGGCTGCAACAAGGAAGTTTCCGGTGCTTGTCAATCCGTGGCTATGTCTCGGACACAGCGTATGTTCCTTCCGAAACTTCTGTAATTGTCGCTATATGGAAGCACGAAGGTGCTTGTCGAGCCTTCTGACCAATAGAATTTGCCGAAGATTGCACTCGAGGCTATGGGAGACAGCGGGGCGCTTGTCCAGAATGTCGCTTCCTTGCCTACTGAGAGGAGGTCTTTCTCTCCGTGCGTATTATTCACTCCAGAATCGTAGCGTATGAATCCCGGAGCCGCAAAGGAGAAGTCACCTTGCCCTTCAAGTGTGAATTCGAAGCATCTGTCCACATAAGGAGCATTGTTCACGGTCAACGAATTGGGGACAAAAGAAGTGAGGAACTGGCTGTGTGGAACGTGGAATCCGGGAGGACAGGGGTCATAGATGGTCTTTTCGGTCGGATCCTTGAGTATCCTGTCTTCCCTCTTAACTCCTCCCATAGGGTTACCCCAGAGGGTCAGAGGCTGTACATACGAAATCTGAGAGGCGAAGTAATAGTTGTGTCCTGTCTGTGCTATCCCCACGTAGAAGGTATCAGGATGCCTTACCCCCTCTGCAATGTCCACGTCGGTGGTCGGGATCGCGAATCCCTGACTCGAAATCTTTCCGTACAGTGGCCTGTATCCGCTTTGTCCGTTGGGGGAGTTGAGGCTGGAGGCTCCCACGAAGGGATCTTTCCGCCCCCACTGGTAGAACATCCCGAAGGCATCGGGACTGCGTACGTCAGTTGTGGTTGCACCAAGGTTGCGGTCTTGCATCTGCTGGAGGTATCCATCCTTGCCTGTAAGGCCGTAGGTACGCAGCCCTATCACTGCGGGCTCGTCGGTGCACCAGATATGCCAGCTCCAGACTATCTGCCCCTCAGCATCATATGCGGCAATGAGGGCATTGCCCTTGTCGGCTGAAGCCGTGAAGGAGGCCCTGAGGTCTTCGAGACGTATATCGCTGATGAGTCCTGGACAATCCTCCCACAGCAGTTCCAGGCGAACGGGGCTTATGTCGGAGTTGTCGCAGTGGAATTTCTGGATGTCCCTGCCCATATAGATACGCTCGACATGCAGGATGCCCTTGTCTCCGTTTCCTAGATTGCCCGCGTTGAAAGAGTATCTTCCGGGTCCGGAGACTATGTAACAGTTTGCAAAATCACTCTCTGACAGGTCGGTTCCGTCAGAGCCGATCGATACAGGGAACGAAGTGCTGCACGAAAGCCCCGAGGAAGTGAGTGCCACGATGCTTACTGTACCCTCTGTATCGGCAAAAGCATTGCCCGAGGGTGGTGCGGTAACTGTCAGCACCGTATCCCGGAGCTCGGCATTCCATCCCGCAGGTTTGAAGACAGAGCATCTGCTGCCCTGGGGTGCCTTGACCATAACGGTGCGTGACTGACCGTTTGCAAAGAACAGGCGGCAACGGGGGATGGCCCTGATTCCGTCGGAACTGAACACCGGAACGGAAATCCGTGTCCCGTTCGAAAACTCCACCTTTGCCACACCGTTCTCCAGGCTGCAGCTTGAAAGCGCGATACGGTCGGACAGACACTCCACGCCCGTGGGTATCCAGGTCTGTCTTCCGTCTATCGAGTATTCCCATTTCCCGTCGATTATTCGCAATTCGGGCAAGGTTCCGCTCCCCGATGCAGGGATGCGGTCGGCATCCGGTCCGGGAATCAGGGATACGGTGCCATCCTCGTCTGCGAGTCCCCAGTAATAACAGTTGCCTTCTCGCACGAGTGTAAGCGAAGGGGCATTGTAACCGTCAACTCCGCTCATGATGGTAAAAGTCCTGCCGTCCATAGTGACCAGAACAAGGTCTCCTTCACTGTTGCTACCGACGCTCCTTAGCATCTGTCCTTCGGACACCATCGACGCCAGTGCGGACATTGTGGAAAGTTCAGAGCGGGCAAGCTGAAGTGACTGCTCGAGGCTGAGAACCCTTGTCTCAAGGTCTGAGATGCTGTTTGACAGAGAACTGCTGTCGTATTTCTCACAGGAAGCCAGCAAACACAAGCTTCCCGTGAGCAGGGCGATTTTCCTGATGAAACTCATAATCCGACGCTGACTTCAAGTGTGAACATCGATGCCAGACCGTTTCTGGCGAAGACAATTACGTCAATCTTCCCTTCCTTCTCGGCGTACTCGTTACCCTCTGCAGGTGCGGTGATGCTCAGGCTGCCACCTGCGATGTACGAAGCCTTCCAGCCTCCGGGGACGTTAAGCACATAGGATGATACGTTGCGTGCAGTGACCTGGTAACTGCGTGTCTGGGAGTATCCGAAGGTCTGGATTCCATCAGCCTCTACCTCGAAGAGCAGTTCGCAAAGGTAGGGGAAGTCCAGCTTTTCTCCGTTTGAGAGGGTGATTGTCACCTTGTCTTCGCCTGTGACTTCCACTCCCGCTACCAGAGCATAGCAGTCCCCGGATACATCCACGGGATTGCCCTGACCGTCGGTGATGTCGCTCCAGGACTGTCCTCCGTTGTAAGAAAGTTGCCAGTGATTGCCTTCCAGACGTATGGTGGGCACTACGGTTTCGGCGCTCAGTGGCTTTCCTTCATCATCTGTGAAGTAACTGAAATGACCGTCCGGATACTCGCAGACCCAGTACAGGCCGGTCCCGTCTTCGCCCTTGCGGATTCCGATAACGGGGCTGTCGGTTCCATCCTTGCCGTCGGTAATGTTGTAAACATTGCCATCGGTTGTGGTTATCACTATCCCGCTTCCCTCCGTGCTTGAGGAAATTGAGCTTATCCCTATGTTGTTGTTCATCTTGACAAGAAGGGAGTGCATACTCTCGATGTCGGAGTTTATCTCCCTGATATCTTTTTCAAGTGCTGTGACTCTGGAGTCGAGAGAGTCAATCCTGTTGCGGAGTTCCGAATCATCGTAACTGCAGGACGCTGCGGCAATCGCTGCCGCGAAAATGAGTATTATTGTTCTTGCTTTCATTTCAATTGTCGTCTTTTGCACATCTGACCGGGGCGGGGAGGCCTGCGCCTACCTGCCGGTAATAATAATAGGATGAAGCGTAGAAGGACATCACGTGATATGGTTGTGACGTGTAGTAATAGGCAGAGAAACCGACTTCGTACGGCTGCCTGGAACTTCCGGAAAGATAGCCGGATGCAGGAAAGTAAATTGTATCTCCACGCCCCTGCTCGCAGTAGAAGTATTTTCCGTAATCGGTAAATTCTTGCCTGTTCGTGCAGTTCCCTGTCTGATCCTCCATATACCCTGTTCTAACTGTCGTGGAAATGAATGAGTATGACTGGCAGGACGGAACGTGATATCCGGCTGGACAGGGGTCATACATAGTCTTGACGGTCATATCCCGGCTGTCGGTGAGGTCAACGGGGAAACTATTGTAACCCCACAGCTGGTAGAAGTATCCCTTTTCTTCCCAAAACCACCCCAGAGAACTATTGCTCCCTCCTAAAGTGATTATATGTCCGGGGTGTCTTATTGTATAGGCGATGTTCCCGGTTTCCGGCTTGTTATAGACGATGTTGATTCCAGGCCCGTCTATGGTGGGAATCGAACTTACCCGAGTCCCGTCCGCAAGATAGAGGTCTGCATTGGTAATCCAGGGGAAGGTTGACGTTCCGGGGAAAGGATCTTTCCTGCCCCATTGGTACGACATACCGACGCAACCGTCTCCAGTTTCGGCTGTTGCACCCAGATTGCGGTCCATAAAGCCTATCTTGTATCCTTCTACAGAGGCACTGAGGGTTGTGACTGTCTTCGTATTGGGGACGTCTGTGCACCAAATATGCCAGGACCACAGGACGTTGCCCTGCTCATCCAGGGCCGCTACCACTGCATTGCCTTTTCCGGAAGACGCTCTGAATGAGAGAACTCCCGTTTCGGGGTCGAGACTTACGTTGCTTAGCAAATTCTCGTGGTCCTGCCAGACCAATGTGGCGGAAGCGGGAGATATGGATGAGCCAAGTCCGTCTTCGGGGCGTATGTCAATGCCGTTGATGACGCCCGCTCCGTTGCCTCTGACGGTGGCATCTATGCTGTAGCGGCCTTCTTTGCTGATCATATAGCAGTTGGCGAGACCGTCGTCGCTCAGAAGTCTGTCTCCGACCACTACCTTGAATGTCAGAGACCTGCTCTCTCCGCTAATGTCGAAGATTTCCAGCCTGACTTCGCCCTCTTCTGCGGCTTGGGAGTCCGTGGACTTGGGAGCGCTTATCCTCAAGACAGCCTCGTCATCCATATAGGCCTTCCAGCCCTGGGGGACGCTGATTTCGTAACTGCTCATTCCGCTGATGCGGAGCCTGAAACTCTTCTGAAGGCCGTAGTAAAACCTTTCCTTGGGCAGAATGTCCGATTCGAGTGAGAGTCCGGTGTCCAGGAAGAAGCGGAGGCTGTCACCGCGTGAGGTGTCGAGATACAAATAAGACTGGTCGCTTTCCGAATCGGAGAAGACGCTGCTGCTGCCTTCGGGAGCGACAATGTCTTCCATAACCTCTGTCCAGTCTTCTCCGATGCTGTACTCCCATCTTCGTGAATTCTTGTCTATCCGCACACTGGGAACCGTCTCTGTACCTGCCGGTATGACTGAACCGTCCGGCTTGCCCAGAAAATAGCTGTTCTCTCCATGGCACACTGCCCAGCAGAGAGTCCGGCCATCCGACTTCACCGAAATCGGGGGAGGGCATATTCCTTCCTGCCCACGGAGCAGAGTTTCGCTGCCGCCGTCAAGGAAGGACAGGGTCCTGCTTCCGTCCTGATTCGGAAGACATCCCGCTACCTTTCTTGGCTGGGAGACCGCTTCGCACAGGCGGCCGAGCTGAAGGAGCTGCTCGCTGGCAGTACGCTCTGCGTGGACCATCATTCTGTACAGGGTGTAGTCCTCCTCATTCTCCCGGGGCTGGAACTCGATCTTGCTACAAGATGCCAGCCCAAGGGCAAGGGCAATCATTTGCACTGTTCTTTTGCTTTTCATCTCAGAGAATCAGGTATTTTGTCGGATACGTAAACATATATTTCCTGGGGATTCGACTCCGGCTCCAGCCGGAGTTTGCCCCCAAGCATAGATGCACGGTAAACCCCTGCCCAGGGCTGCCTGTCGGAGTATTCCCCGGACAGAATGCCCTCCGAGAGCGAGTAACTGCCTTCGATATGTACCGGGCCCTGCAATGCATCAATTTTCTGGTACAGGTGGTAGCTGCCGTCCGGGCAGAATTCCAAATACACATAGCGGCTGTCGTCAAAGGCCGAGTCTGTCCCGGTACCGGAAGTCCAGCTTTCGAGTCTCCATCCGCCTTCTACGCTGCTGGCAGGGACAGCCTCCGTGACGGAACCCTTTGCGCAGGAGGAAATCAGCGAAAGTGCCGCTGCCGCAGCAGCCAAATATTTTCTCATCATAACCATCCTCCATTTTCATTTACTTTGTCACGTACGGATACGAGGCATTCCACCTCGGTGACAAGAGAGCCTGAGTCAGTGGCTGATATGACTATGCGTGCAGTGCCTATGCGCTTTGCGAACATCTTCAGGCTGAACTTCTGATGGTCTATTGCCACGATTTCGGGATTCTCCGATCGGACCGAGAGAGTGATGGAATCGTCAACGGTGTCGGTGAATACCTTCAGGAGATTGAACTCTGCCCAGGAAGCCAGTTCCATCGTCAGAGAACTGTGGAATCCTTCGGCCACCGTCGGAGCGCGGTTGATTATGTATGCTATCCGGCGGACCGCAGTCCGGTTGTCCACGTTGGTTGCCGTGAGAGTGGCGTAGTGCGCTCCGGGAACCAGTTCCGGAGAATCGACGAGTGTCAGACGTATGGTCCCGTCTTCGAGTTTCTCATTCTGCAGTATCCCGTCGGGGTCGTTGAACAGGGTGAAGAAGCGCTTCCCGGCAGGATCGCTTACAGTGATTTCCATAGAATCCGTTTCACCGGGATTTACCCATAGCTGCTTCTGGCTTAATGTGATTTCGGGGGCATCCAGGGCTCTGCCGCTGTACTCCACGGCATCAAACAGCTTGTCCATGTCCACCAATCCTCCCATCTTGCCCTTGTAGTCAGCCATCTGAAGAGTGTAGCCTCCCATCTTCTTGCTACCTTCGAACTTGTCATCTATGTCTCTGGTCTGCGAAAGAAGAATTTCGACGAATTCGTCAAGAGTAAACTGCCTGCCGAGTTTTTTTGCGTACGAAAGGGCCAGGGCAGCTGTGCCGACGACATGGGGACAGGCCATCGAGGTGCCCTGCATATAACCGTAGGGGTCGTTTACGTCTCTTCCGTCGGCGTAATCCATCGATGGTTCTCCAAGTATGCAGCTGAATATCGACCCGTCCTTGGGATTGTTGTCCGAAGAATTGAGTGCATCACCTCCCGGGGCGGCAATGTCCGCCCAGGTCCCGTAGTCGGTGTACCACGCCGGGCGGTAGTCGGGGCCAATGGAAGTGACAGCCACTATGGGTTCGTAGGCTGCCGGCCAGGTTGGAATTCCGGCACGTGTATATCCGGAGTTTCCTGCCGAGTTGCATATCAGACCCCCTTTCAGCGGACTGTGGGGGTCGTCAGTGCCGGCGGTGGCTATGAAATAGTCCATAGCCTCCTTCTCGAGACCGTCTGTGTTGAGGTTCCAGTCTTCTTCTGTTTTAATGGCTTCTGGGTATCCCCAGCTGCAATTTGCCACGACAGCTCCGTGGTCGGCGGCATAGACAAAGGCTTTGGAGGCGGCTTCGAGATGGTATTGCCCGTCCGAGGGACCGTAAATCTGGCAGGACATCAGCTTCACTCCGGAGTCCGAGTTGAATCCCCCTCCGGCAATCCCGCTGATCCCCGTTCCATTGTTGGTGACCGCGGCTATGATCCCGGCTATGTGCGTGCCGTGGTCAGCATATTCGTCGCTTCCGTCTTCGGCAGTCTCTACATATTTCCAGTTCAGTTCACCCTTGTCCTCCCAGAAATTGTACCCGTGAATGTCTCCGTCAGTGGGTGCCGGATTTGTCCATATGTTCCCGGCAAGATCGGGATGCTCGGTATAGATGGGGGTGTCGATGACGGCAACAATAACGTCGGAGTTGCCCGAGCATCGGCCCCACGCGGGTTGTATGTTTATGTCGCATCCGGCTTCGAACAAGGGTCCGATACTTCCGTCATTGCGAAGAGCCCACTGAAGTCCGACGTATGGGTCGGTGGTGATTGTCTCGGTAGTCGATGCCGTCTTCAATCTCGTTGAAGGGACCACGCCGGAACGGTAGTCGGGCACGGGGGAGTGAAGGTATTCGACCTTTTCGACCGAGAAGGTCGAGGCTATTGCCTCTGCGACTTTCTGCAGGTCAACGTTCTTGTCGAATTTGGCAGAATACCATCTGTCAAGCCCCCAGGCGGCGTGCCTCTGTTCGAAACGCCCGTCTTCCGGGATGATCCGCTCGAATACGACTGCCGAAACCGGCTGCAGTACATCATCGATGCTTGACACCGTTCCGCTTGCGAGTACCTCGGCCTTGGCAAATGGCGTCAGTTTCAGTAAGAGAACTCCTTCACGGGCGCCTTTGGGCGAGCGTATGATCTTGGCGTATGACATCCTGCCGCCATCTCCGGCATCCTCTTCGATGCGGGTGCAGGACTGAAACACTGCACAAAGCAGCAGGATTGCCGTTGATAATATCTTTCTTGTCGTCATAGATTCTTTGTGAATGTGTAGGGTAACTTGATTGTCCTGTGTGCGGAGAACGGCATATTGTCGGTGAACTTGTAGCGTCCGCGTATATAAGCGATGGCGTCAAGTTTCCTTTCTTGGCCGTTCTCGTCGGTAAAGTCGTAAGACTGCATCAGGAAGGACTTCCTGTCATTGCCGGTGAACTCGGCATATACTGCATATGGTTCGACGTTCAAAAGGGAGTAAGCAAGCTGCTTGGAGGATGCTCTGTACAGACCTGCGTGGCAGACTTCGTAATTAGTTCTGTCATATTTTCCATAGGAGGAGAAAGTCGCTATCTCCAGCCTGTGCGTCTTTTTGTCGTATTCAGCCTTGGCAGGATACTTTTCCCAGTTGCTCTTCACATAGTCCATTCCATAAATAAGGAAACTCTCTCCGACAACGTCCGGAACAATCCTTACCTCGTAGGTGAGGTGAGAGGAGACTTCTATGTCAACGTAGCCGTAGTAACCGTACATCATATCACCGGTTCCGCTGACATCCCAGCAACCGAGGAAACGCAGGTACTGACTGTCTATTTCCTTGGGGCTGCCTTCGAACGCGAAGTTGCAGGAAGCCGCTTTACCGGCATCGAGCTTTCCGTTGAACGGTACCGCGACAAAGGTGAAATCACCGCCATAACAGAACGGAACCTGGATTTCGCCCGTCTGGTCGGATTCGTCGTAGATGATGCTTCCGGCAGCGAGGCTGTCCGCCACTGCTGCAATCTGGTCCTCATCAAGAGTCCCGCGCCTAATGGTATAGCGGTAGTGGTCCAGGAAGGAGTTCCCGTTTATGTTGAACAGGGCATAACGGTCTCCGTACGGACTCTCGAAGGATCCTTTGAAGCTGACTGACAATGTGGCGAATACCGGTTCGTGACCCGGCAGGGAGAAGTATTCGGGAACGATGCTGGAGTACATTCCGTTAGTGGACCCTTCGGGATAGTATGCCAGGTTGAAGGTGTACATCCCCTCGCCGTCATATTTCTGCGGGTAGTAGTTGTAGTACAGGTTGTTGCCCTGCCACTGGGCAGGGTCGGACATCCACCCCTGGGTGCCTTCGGCTACAAAACCGAATTTCTGAGGCTTGACCGTGATGGAGTTGTCTCCGGCAAGGCTGAATATCAGTTCAGAAGCCCAGAATGAGACATCCCCCTGCTCGGTGACTATGGGATTGCCTTCTGTGTCGGTGTTGAAGGCTCCGAATGGATAGATGCGGTACAGTCCCGAAGCCTCGTCGTGCCACAGACTGGCCGCTTTTTCGGATAATCCGAAACTCTCATAGTAGAAGCCGTTGTAGAAGAAGTTTCCGTCGGCAATCTTCACCCAGTTGTAATGGTAGTTCTTTACGGCATTGATCGAAACGCTGCCGGCAGACCACCAGCTCTGCTCCGCCAGATCGGCGATGTTCAGAGTCATAGGGTAACTCCTGCCGTATTCCATCTTCGAGGGATTGCACCCTATCAATATCTGCGAGCAGGTCTGTCCGGCATCGAAGCGGATCACTTCAGGAAAGGTGAAGATTCCGCTCTCGTCTTCTGCCTTGAGCTGGACGGCTACCCTGTCTCCGTTCTCGTGCCGATAGACCGGGACACTGATGAACGCGTCGTTTTCTCCCACCTCGAAAGAGGTCTGCATATCGGTGGGAAAGTACAGTCCGTAGCCGTTGTCCCCCTGTCCGGGAGTGCCTTCGGCAGTGATCTGGTCGAACTCCGACGTGCAGGAGAAGGCGGCGAGAGCAATCAGATAAATGGCAAGGTATGGTAATTTTTTCATTGCGTCAGGGGTTCTGGTCGTTTTCATTCAAGGCGCTGTTGTTTTCCATCTCGGAATCAGGAATCTGGTAACGCATCCGGTCATCCTCCTGCCCTACGCTTATCTTGCATCCGTCGAGATGGTTGTTGTCTTTGCCCCAGGTCTCGTCGCTGCGGTCGATGGGAATGTTGAGTCTCCTGTTGTCAAGGTACTCAATTCCTTCGCCCCAGAACTCGACCCTCTTCTGGAAGTTGATTTCTTCAATCAGAGTTGCCTTGTCGGAGGATTCGACGGTATATGAGGGATTTCGCGTGAGCATCAGCTGGCGCAGCACCGATGCGGCATCGGGGAGTTTGTTCTTGTGGGCGAGGGCTTCTGCCTTGACGAACCACGCCTCCTCGCTGCGCAGGTAGATGTAGTCTCCCAGATTCCAGTTTGCGGTGTTGCCTGCAATGATGTTCTCACGTCCGACTCCGACGAACTTCACGGACTGTCCCGAGACGTCCGCCTCCTTCTTGGTGTCCCGGATCTTTCCTCCGGTAGTTTCGGAGCAGCACCACCACATCTTCCGTACGTCAAGCACGCTGATGCGGTCGAGGAAGGGCTTGAAGGCGGCCCTCGTGACACCTATCCCCGCGTATCCGCTGCCGTAGCAGTCCATCTGCGAGAACCACGAGCGGTAGTTGGTCGTGTTGTCGGAGGTGATTTCGCATCCCCATACCACGTCTGGAAGATTGATGTCGCTGAATCCCTGCAGGATCTCTTCCCTGGTGTCGAGTACCTCGAAGTTGTCGATGACCATCTGGGCGCAACGCAGGGCATCGTCCCAGCGCTGCATGTTCATATATGCTCGTGCCAGGTAGGTCGCGGCAACGCATCCGTCGATGTCGCAGGGGTCCGGGGTCCTCTCCCGCCCGAGTTCCGAGAAGATTTCCATCGCTTCTTCAAGATCGGCGGTTATCCTTTCGTAAATCTTCTCCTGAGTTGCCCTGGGCTGGTATCCTTCGGTATTTTCGGTGACGAGCGGCACGCAGGGGTCTGAACTGTGGTCTGCTCCGACCTCCCAGGGCGTCCCCTCGGCTCCCACCTTGTAGCAGAAGGAGTAGAGCACAGACAGATACTCATAGGCATATCCCCTGAAGGTCAGTGCAATGGCTTTGTATGAGAGAACTTCATCCGAAGGGTTTTCAATTTTGCCTATGGTCGCCAGCATTTCGTTTGCGCTTGCAACGTAGGTGTAGTACTCGTACCAGCGGTTGTAAGTGGGTACGAGGTTGGAGCTCCTGTATTGAAGGATATGATGGAGAAGACTCATATTGTAGCGTCCGGTCATAATCATATCGTTGCCCATCAGAGAGGACAGGTAGTCGAAACTCTTTTGACCGAAATAGTTGTGCCCGAAGTCGCTGTAGGCGTAGCTTTGCACATTGGAATACAATCCGTTGATTTTCGAACGGAAGATTCTTTCGGGGTCCTGTGCGGCAAGTTCCTGGAGCCTCTCTTCGGTAATGGCTCCTGAGTCGTAGCTGTCCCTCAGACACGAAGTCAGGACAGAGATTGCGCCAAGAACGGCCGTGAAACGTAGTAGCGATTTCCTGTTCATCATCTCAGAATCTGCATTCAATACCAAGCGATATTGTCCGGGCCTGGGCATATCCTCCGTAGCTGCTGGTGACTCCGCTCATCGAGATTCTCGGGTCGAGCCCCTTGCGCTTTGACGTAAACCAGAGGTTCTCTGCCGAAGCGTAGAGCCTCAATGACTGTATGCGTGCCTTTTGCAGGCGATGTCCGCTGAAGGTGTAGCCTGCGGTGACGTTTTTCAGGGAGAAGTAAGATGAACTGACGAGAAAATAGTCCGAACTGCTGGTCAGTGAAGAACTGTTCTCGTTGGCGTTCCATATCGGCATAGTTCCCTTCCCCGTAACGGGATCGAAGGTTTTCCAAAGGTCCTTGTGGTGACCTAGGAAATAGCTGCTCCCGAGTGTCGATGCGTAAATGCTGTCCATAGTCCATCCTCCAAGCTGGAAAGCAGTGGCTATCGAAAGGTCAAGCCCGCCTGTCTTAAGCGACAGGTTGAATCCTCCGTTGAAATCCGGCAGACCCGACTTATCCAGAACGTACTTGTCAGCCTTTGTATGGTCGTCGGTGATAAGGTCCTTGCCAGTAGGATTCCCTTCTTCGTCCATCTCACGATAGTACCACAGGGGGCGGCCATTATCATCCATCCCCGCATAACGATAAGTGTACCAGCGGTACATATCCGAGCCTTCCATCAGTTTCTGGTTTCCGTTCTCGATACCGTTTTCGCGGTTTTCGTCCGGAAGTCGGTCGATTCTGTTGCGGTAGTGAGAGCCCACCAGGCTGGCGGTTAGCACTGTGCGGTGGCTTTTGAGGATGTCGTAGTTAAGTTCAAACTCAACGCCCTGGTTGGACATTTCCCCTATGTTGGTCCACTTGTATGGCCTGCCCGAAGAAAAGGCCAGAGTCTGGCGGAATAGCATATCGGAGGTTTTTCTGTAGAAATAATCGACCGTGCCATAGAAGCGTCCGAAAAGCCTGTAGTTTATACCCGCGTCAAAAGTCTTCTGCTTTTCCCAACTCAGACCTGCATCTCCGTAGAAGGATTTGATGTACCCCAGTTCCGTGCCGTTCCAGCTTACGGAATACTGGTCGGTATATGTCATATAGTTGATGACGTTCTCATTGCCCTGGGTTCCGTAAGAAAGCCTCAGCTTCAACTCGTCAAGCCAGGAAGACGAACCTTGCATCCACTGCTCCTGGGTGAGTCTCCACGCGGCACCGATGCTCCAGAACGTCCCCCATCTGTTGTAGAAGCGTGACGTTCCGTCTTCTCTTATGGCTGCAGAAAGGTACCATCTGTGCCTGTAGTTGTAATCGCCCTTGAAGAAGAATCCTTCCATAGAGCGCCCCTGCCCCGAGTTTCCTAGGGATTGTATGGCTCCTCCGTTGTCCAGGGCCGGGTCTGAAGGGTCGAAGAAATTGATTTTCTGGCCCGAGAGGTAGCTGTAATCATACTGGTAGTACTCGTGTCCGAGCAGCAGTTCGATATTGTGCTCGCCAGCGCCGTAGTTGTCCTCGTAGCGCAGGGTCTGGGTCGTGTTGATAGTCCCTGCCTGCTGAACAGTGTTTGTGCCGCGGCCGTTGAAGGACATCCCGTCTCCGATGGTGGGAGTGTAGAAGATGGTTGAGTTGCCGTGGTTGAGAGCGTAACTGAAGTTGACGTTGGCGGTAAGCCTGTCACCCAGCATCTTGAGTTCGGCATATCCTTTCGTGTACAGGTTGTCGATTATTCCCCTGCGGATATCTTCTTTCATCGAGCAGATGATGTTGGAGTTCTGGTCGGTGGGGCGGTTGGTCTTGCCGGCCTGGCTCTGGGTCAGGTCCAGTCCGTTGTCGTAAATCTTGTTGCCGTCCTCGTCCCTCCTGACGTTGCCTTCAAGGTCATAGGCATACACCGGAAATATCGGAGCCCACTCCCTGGCGACGGAGAACGGGTTCGCTGCGGCGGAGCTGCTTTCCTGGACTCCGTTCGTGACGGTACGGGAATAGTTCATATTCAGGCCGATCTTCAGATTCGAAGTCAGCTGAGCGTTCACGTTAGCCCTGGCGCTGATACGGTTGTAGTCGGAGGCAATCACGTAGGAGTCTTCGTCGAGGTAGCCCAGCGAGAGGTAGTAGTCCATTTTTCGGGTCCCGCCGGCGGCGGAAGCTATGTACTCCCTGCGGAAACCGTTGCGCAATACCGCCTGGCTGAACGGGTCGTAGTACAGGAGTTTCGCCTGGGGGTTCAGGCGTCCGTTGGCTCCTACCAGATACTCTCCGGAAGGGTAACTGAAGCTTGAATAGTTTCCGAGATTCGTCATAAGATGCGACGAGGCGTAATGGGCTGCATCCGCAGAGTCCATTCCCGAAGCTATCTGAGTGTTGCGTATGCCGTACCAGGTCAGTTCGTAATACTCGGCGGGGTCCCGGACCATATCGTAGTCCTCGATGGCGCGGTTGATTATGCCGGCCGAGGCCTTGAACGAAATCGAAAGCTTGTCCTCTCCTCCGCTTCGAGTCGTAATCATAACGACTCCGTTGGCACCTCTGGAACCGTACAGGGAGTTTGATACGGCATCTTTGGATACGGTCAGAGACTCGATGTCCTCTGGATTTATGTCGGAAATGCTTCCGTTGAAAGGAACTCCGTCAAGGACAATCAGGGCTCCGTTGGCTCCTGAGATTGAACCTATGCCACGCACTACGATGGCAGCGTCCGATCCCGGTTGCCCTGAGGAACTCAGGATTTGCACTCCTGCTACGGCTCCCTCCAGACTTTTCGAGACCGATGATGCCTGGGTGTTCTTGATAAGCCCGTCCTTGATTTTTGTGACCGAACCTACCAGGTCCTCGTTGCGCTTCTTTCCGTAGGCCACTACCGTGACGGCATCCACCGTGTTCTGCACGGGATTCAGGGTGACGTTGATTTCGGTCTTGCCGCCTATGGGTATGCTCAGGGTCTCATATCCGAGAAACCCGAATTCAAGTACGGCGTCCGATGGAACTCCCTTGAGTTCGTAACTGCCGTCCATTCCTGTGATGGCACCTGTGTTCGTACCTTTGATGAGCACTGATGCTCCTATGAGAGGCTCTCCCGTTTCGTCCTTGACAACACCACGGACATTCTGCGCCCCCAGTGAAGCGCAGAGTGTCTGTAACAGTATTGTCAATAGGATTGCCGGCAGAAGGACTCTCTTTCTCAATGAATCATTGCGCACAGAATCCTGTCCCTATTATTGTTGTTTTACGCATCTGACCTGCCATCCGTAGCCGTTGACATTATTCGAAGTGCTCAAAGTCATAGCTGCAGATGTCGAGTTGTATTTCAGACAGGTTACCTTGCCGGATGAGGTCGTAGTGGTCATCAGTCCAATCCCTCCGCGGTTGTAAAGGGCTTTTGTGCTGAAGTTGACTGCGCAGGAATGTGGCAGGTATGCGCCCTCCAGCCCTTCGAATACAGACAGGTAAAGACCTGTTGAAACAGGACTGGTGCTAACCTTGTCCTTATTTGCTATCTGGGCAGACGAAGGCACCACATATCCAGCGGGGCAGGGATCGTAGATAGTCTTTGCTTCAGTTGACCACAATGAGGCATTGGGAGTGGCCATCCAGTTGGTCGTGTTGTGCACAGGAGTGGTGGGGTTTTCCACTGCCTGGGCCACGGTATATTTTCCGGAGTATGCAACCTGGAACTTGCTGGCAAGATCCAGAGTCGAGGCTCCGTAGAAGGGGTCCTTGCGGCCCCACTGGTAGCTCAGTCCTTGCTCGTTGGGAGCGCTTGAACCGAGATTCCTGTCAAGGATGGAAACTCCTGCGACAGGAAGGGCGATTTCTGCAGGTGCATCAGTCAGCCAGATGTGCCAGCTCCAAACAATCTTTCCGAGGTTGTCTTTCGCTGCTATCACTGCGTTGCCCTTTGCTGACGAAGCCGTGAAGGTGATATAACTGGCGTCGTACGCAACGTCGCTGACGAGCCCGTCGGTGCTCTCCCAGAGCAGTTCGGCAGATGAAGGAACGGCCAGAGCGGTTGTGGTGTGGGCTCCGGCAGGGATGCCGGCAGGTCCGTTCCCGAGTATGGTCGCATTGAAGCAATACTGTCCGGCTGCGCTTACTATATAGCAGTTGGCGGTTTCGGAGCTTGAGAGCATCGTGAACTCTTCGTCATCAGGAATGACGGAGGAACCTACACCGACCACGGTGGATACGATGTCGGTGAGCCCGTTGTATCCTACTGCGACAAGTGTCAGTTCTCCATAGGGCTCTGCCGCAGGGTCATCGGCTGCGGGAGCGGTGAGAACCAGTTTCTGTCCGCTGGTCGAAGCCTTCCAGCCGGCAGGAATCTGCGAAACGAAGAATCCCTTGACTCCTTCAGCTTTGAGGGCAATCTCCGCACTCTTGCCGAACGCGGGGATAAACTGGATCCCGCTCTTTGCGAAAGAGAGGCTGAAAGAGTTGGCATCAGGGAATACCAGTGAGGTGCCGGAGTACAGTTCCACGGTGACAAGGCCATCCTTGCTGGATATATTCTTGATCATCTGGTACTTGGATCCGTCGTATGAAGTGAGGCTTGTGCTTGACTGCCCGTCGTCGGTAGAGATGGAGATGGTTCCGTTTGCCCCGACCGTGAATTTGACGTTGCTCGTTGCGGATATCCTGTACAACTTGCCGTTCTGGGTGTAGGTTACCCAGCTGACGAACTCTGGATTGCCGGAAGAAACGTCGAAATATGCCCAATAATAGCCGCTATTCTGCCATCCATCGTCGTCATCGTCGATGTCGTAGTACTGGATGCCCAGCTGGAGCGGGACGTTTATCTTCGCTATGCTGCCGTCTATGGCTTCCGACATTGCATCTTCGGCCTCCTTTACGGTGTTTGCAAGAGTCTCTGTTGAAACGACGGTAATCGAATTGTTGTCGGAGAAAGATATGGTCCAACTTCCGTCGCTGTTCTTGGTGTAGCCTGTCACTGACAATTTGTTCTGCAGTGCCATAATCATAGCCTGCATATTGTCGATGTTGCTGTTGATTCCCTTGACGGCGGTTTCAAGCGCCGTGATTCTCGAATCGAGGGATTCTATTCCCTCCTCGGCTTTGGTCACCCGTTCGGCCAGAGCCGAATCGTCATACTTTTCGCAGGAAACTCCGACGATGATGCACGCCAGTCCTGCATACAGAATGGATTTGATTTTTGCCATACTACCTAACCATTTATTGTGTTTGTGTTTCAAATCGTAACCAAGAGTCAAGAACGAACCAGAGCCTGTATGAACTGCTTTTCCTAGATGATTCCGATTTTACAAATCGCAAAAATAGTAAACCCTGTTACAAATCGCAACAGGGTTTTGTTAATTTTTTGTGTCTTGCTGTCCCGTCCTCTCCTTATCCCTCAATATGGATAACAAACTTTCCTTCGTACCAGGGGTCGTCTGTCCATTCTTTTATTGCCCAAGTGCTTACCTTCGGAGCGACGCGGCCTTTAGCCTGAAAGCGTGAGCGGAAGCGGCTTATCTCAGCCTCGATATCTCCGCCCTTCAGGCAGAGTATGCCTCCGGTGTACTTGCCCTTGACCCAGGGATAAAGATCTGAAAGGTCGGCGACAGCACGCGTTACAACCCAGTCGAAT
>JAQXJU010000035.1 GCA_029009115.1 Bacteroidales bacterium
GTTGATTCCGAGGGTGAAAGCGTGGGCGGAACCTCCGGCATAGTACTTCGAGCAGTTGAAGTCGGCATACTCATAACGGGCGCAAAGCTCCAGATCTCCCCAGCTCCTGCCGGGATTGATGCGGGTGTATTTTGCTCCGTCTGCATCGTAGTTCTGCTTGCCTCCGAACAGCAGCCAGCCTGCCTGTACGTAATATCCCTGGGCTGTCTGGGGTTTGAGGTCAGCGGCGGGGATGACTGTCTTGGCGGGATTGAGGTATGCGCTGCGGGCAATGTAAGCTCCCTCATAACGCAGGCCGTTCCAGTGTCCGGCGAGCTCGAAGGTATAGGCAAGTTCGTGGTCCAGACCCTTGATGGCATCGGTGTCGAGGAACTTCTTGCGGTTGATGCTGGTAGAGTTGCGTGAAGAGTAACGGGTGGCGTTGTAGCCGTCGGTAGAGGTCAGCTTGGGCTCGCGGTAAGAAACGGCGGCTCCGATGTGAAGCGAAGCGTTGTCCATCTTGTATAGGGGACGACCTACGATTTTGGCAGTGTAGGAAAGTCCTTCGTTCAGACCGTAGTCCTTGTTGCCGTCTTCCATTGCGGTCATCTCTTCGCTGCCCTTAAGCTCGGGCCCGAACACTCCGGCACACGTCCAAAGATAAGGAAGAGAGTAAGTTACAGCCACTCCGAGGTGACGTGAAGGAGCAAGCGCAGTAACCATAGGGCGCTCCATGAACTGGAGGTAGCGGGAGGTGGTGTTGCGCTGGATGGAGAAGTTCTCTTTGAAATTACCCATCTTGATGGACAGACGGTCAACTCCGGTGTACTCCAGAATGGCATCCTTCAGCTCGGGGGTACCGCTGGTCCAGTCGGTGTCGATCTCTCCGTACCAGTTCTTGTCGAGCTGTGCCTTGACTGCAAAACGGGTGCGGCGCATGCTCATACCGTTACCGATCTGGACGAGGTTCTTGTCGTAACCGAAATATACGGCTGCATCTCCCTGGACACGGATATCGAACCACATCTTGTAGTTCTGCTTCTTGTTCTGTAACACCAGGATACCGTCCTGAAGAGTGGCGTTTACCGGAACGGATGTCACTACCTGTCCGTACTGGTTCACATCGGACTGCATTTCTTCGCCGCTCTGTGCCTGAAGGTTCAGGGCTGCAAGCGCTGCAAGAGTAATAAGGAATAACTTTTTCATTGTGTTGTGATTATTAGTTTATATTGATTGAATATAAGTTACCAGATTGTCTCCCTTACCGAGGCCCAGCTTCTGGCGCAGGCGGTAGCGGCTGATTTCGACGCTTTTGGGGGTTATATTCATAAGGGTAGCTATATATTTGCTGGAGAAGCCCAGCCGGAGCAATGTGGCCAGCCTTCGCTCCTGAGGGGTAAGGGAGGGGAAGGCCTCCGTGAGCTTGGCGTTGAAATCCTCGTGCAGGGATTCGGCCTGGGCGTAGAAATAGGAGGTATCCACATCTCTCTCGTAGGACAGCCGGTTTTTGATGTTGGCATCCAGCTCGGCCAGCAGTTCTTTTGTCCTGGACTCATCCTCGCTCTCGGAAAGTTCCCTGCACAGGCGCTGGAGGCTTTCCAGATAATCCCGCTGTTCGCATATGCTCAGGGCAATGTTCATAACCTCGGTCTTCTTTTTCTCAAGATTATCGTGAAGAGCCTGGTTCTCTGCAAGTATCAGATTGAGTTCCATATTGTTAAGCTCCCTTGCGCTTTCGTATATCTGCTGCCTTTGGGACTCAAGCAGCTGCTCCGTCCGCCTCTTCTGAAGGCGTGAAGACCTGGTAAAATAGACAAGACAAAGGGCTGCAAAGGCTATGGCTACGATGGTCAGAACGGTATAGCTGGTCGACTGCGGGGCTGCAGCGTAAGGGCCCTGGATGCGGGTAAGGAAGGTCAACAGGTAGCTGGCCAACGGGCAAAGCAGGAAAGCATACACTCCACGCAGCATAGCCTGGCTTGAATGTCCCTCTCCAAGGACCAGGGATGCTCCCTCACGGGAAGCTGTGATAAGGGAAGCGACAGCGAGCGGAAGGGTAATCATCGGAGCGGGAAGCGGGATAAAGGACAGCAAAATGAGGGTAAGCGCCACTGCAAAGGCAACAGAAAGGGTGCAATAAGCTGAGTTGTCGTCCCATTGGGCGCTGGAGCGGGAAGCTTTGCGCAAAATGGTCCTGCCCAATATGGCGGCAGAAAGGAGGGCCACTGAAACGGCAATTATGCGCGAAGTGGTCCCGTCCAAAGCAGAATTGAGTTCCAGCGAGCTGACCAATCCGCCCCAATTGACTCCCAAACCGAGGGCACATAAAGGCATAAGGAGCCAAAGGGAAGCCCTTGCAAACAAAGAAAGTTTGAGAAGGTGAATTGCGCGACCTTTGAGAGTGATTTTCAATAGGAAGGCGGCCAGCGCGCCAAGGCTGAAGCTCAGGACTGCAGAGGCTATGATGGTTGCGAAAAAGCCTGGAAGAGAGGAGGATAGCAGCGAAGTAGCATTCAGTGCCAGGCAGGAAGAGAGGAAGCAGTAGGCAAATCCCGGACGAACGCCGAAATTGGCGGACGAAAGAATGACTATCAGAGATATAAGGCAGGAAATCAGTATCTCATAGACGCTGTCCGTACCATCTATCAAACTAGCCGCACCACCCTCCACTCGCGCGGAAGGGAAGAAAAGGGCGCAGACAAGCATCAGGGTAAAGCATAAGATGATAAAGAACCTGTTGCGGCTTATGCTTCCCGGCATAAAAACGGAAAGCAGTTCGGAAAGCTCTGAAGAAAAGAAGCATACCGATGCGGCGGAAAGGACAAATATGAGCAACAGGTAATCCATATATATTATAGGGCTCTGCGTATGGTCATAACGGCGAGCTGGTCGGCGACATTGGCAGCCTGTTTGGACAGAGTTTCGATATGAAGGGCGAAGTAGCGCAGATGGAAACGCTCACTGAGCTTGAGCGAAGTCATTTTGTGGAACACAGTACGTTTGATGGCCTGGGACTGCTTGATGGCCTCTTTTTCATAATAGTAGCTGCGCTGTATCTTGTCGGGAACGCTTTCAGGAAGTTTGAAGTATGCTTTGGCGGCAGGTACGACTGCCTGGGCGGCATTGCAAGAAAGTTCAGTGAGCTTCAGGAAATCGGAATTCAGTTCGGAAGGGACAAAGGGTGTTTCAATCTCGAACTGGGTCAGGGAATCGTTGAGGGTGTCGGTTATGGTGCGGGTCTTCTCGAAAAGGCGCATTATGTCGGCGCGCGAGCGTTCCAGCACGGTTTGGGTGTACAGGGAGTTTTCGAGAGAGCGGCGCAGGACCTCTATTTCGGCCTGGAGTTCAGCCATGCTGCTTAGCTTTTGGTTGAAGGCCTGCTGTCCGTCATAAAGGTAGTTGCGGACACCTTCTTTGAAAACGAGAAGCTGTTGGTCCATCAGATCGAAGTAGCGGTCTATATCCTGGATTAGTTTGTCTGTTTTCTTTCTTCCGAACATCTTTTTCTGTTATTTCATATCACAAATATACCAAAAATCGCATTGTAGAGTTATTAAGATTTTGTAACAATGGCACAACAATGCAGTATTTTGGGCCTTATTTTATTATTGTTCAATCATTTAATGATGGCATTGATTTATGGACAAAATTGCTTATGTAGAGTTTTTGTAGAGTTATAGTTAAGTTCTGTTAATGTCATAAGCTTGATTTTAAAGCCAGCCTGTCCTATAATTTCGACCAAGGCACATCCACCTGTCCTTTCGAGCAGGCCAAGCCTTCCCACTGTCATTTCGACCAAGCGAAGCGCGCGGAGAAATCTCTTTAGCACGGCGGCAGCTGCGGCATCGGAGATATGTTCCTCAGGGACCGCTTTTGCTCGCCTACGGCTCGTATAGCGCTTGCAAAGTCCCGTTCGGAACATACCATCCGCCTGCCTTTGCGGCTGCCTCCCTCTGTCATTTCGA
>JAQXJU010000036.1 GCA_029009115.1 Bacteroidales bacterium
TCAGCTCTTTCCTGCGCAGGCTTGATTCCGGTGCCCAAAACGGCAAAACTTTGCAACTCAGCAATATTATCAGTAACTTTGCCGAGCTAAGTTTTCAAAAATAATATACGTAAAAATGAAAACCTTTTCTCCCTTGACGGCATCTCAAATAGCCGCCCTTGAAGCACAATCGTGCAGATGCGATGACTGGTCGGCCGTAACAGTGGCTGAAGACTTCAATCCCAAGTACGTTCGCAACGTCAATTTCTCGGGTCAGGTAAGGCTCGGTTCATTCAACAAGACATTCACCCTCGCCGGAGGCATACGCAAGCACAGCGGCATCTATCACGCAACCCTGCACAATGTCGTGGTCGGAGACGACTGTATGATTGAGCACATCCGTAACTACATCGCCAATTACATCATCGGCAGCGGATCTTACATCGAGAATGTCACCGACCTTATCACCTATGGCGAGACCTCCTTCGGCAACGGCACCCGCGTCAGCGTCCTGAACGAGACCGGTGGGCGAGAGGTAGCCATCCACGACTATCTCTCCTCGCACGAGGCATACATCACCGCCCTGTACAGGCACGACCCCAAGCTCATCTCGGCCATCGGCAAACTGGTCGAAGGCTACGTTGAGTCGGTCACTGCCAGTTTCGGAATAGTCGGCTGCGACGTTGAGATTATGGACGCGATGCACATCGTGAACGTGAAGATTGGTGACAACGCCAAGATCAAGGGAACCTCGCGACTGCGCAACGGCACCATCATTTCCTGCCCCGAGGCCCCTGTGAACATAGGGATGAACGTCATCGCCGACGATTTCATAGTCCAGAGCGGCTCCTCGATTCAGGACGGAGTGACCCTGACCAAGTGCTTCGTAGGACAGGCGTGCATCCTCGGACACGGATACAGTGCATCTGACTCGCTCTTCTTCAGCAACTGCCAGGGCGAGAACGGCGAGGCCTGCGCGCTCTTTGCCGGCCCCTATACCGTGACCCATCACAAGTCAACCCTGCTCATAGCCGGTATGTTCTCGTTTATGAATGCCGGCTCCGGCTCGAATCAGAGCAATCATATGTACAAGCTCGGTCCCATCCATCAGGGAATCTTCGAGAGGGGAGCAAAGACCACATCCGATTCATACGTTCTGCTCCCGGCCAAGATTGGAGCCTTCTCTCTGGTGATGGGGCGCCACGTCAACAATCCCGACACTACTGACTTACCTTTCTCGTATCTGATTGAACAGCAGGGAGTTACTTATATCATTCCGGGCGTTAATCTCAAGTCCGTGGGAACCATCCGCGATGTCAAGAAATGGCCAACCCGCGACAAGAGGACCGACCCGCATCGCCTCGACCATATCAACTTCAACCACCTGAGCCCCTTCACCGTGCAGAAGATGTTCCGGGGGATATCCATACTCGAGCGACTTCGCGAAGCTTCAGGCAGTAAGGCGGATAACTACTATTACAAGAAGTCCATCATCCGCAACGCATCTCTGCACAAGGGTATCAAGTACTATCAGACCGGCATCATCAAGTTCCTCGGGAACTCCTTCATCTCCCGAATCCAGGGGGCGGACCTGAGCAGCGACGATGCCCTGAGGAAGGCCCTGTGCCGCGATACCGAGACAGGCAGCGGCGAGTGGAGGGATATCTCCGGACTTATCTGTCCTGCCTCCGAAATAGAAAGGCTCTGCACTGATATCTCCGAAGACAAGGTGTCGGATGTGCGCGACCTCGGAAAGAGATTCGAGGAGATGGCCTTAAACTACTACCGCTACGAGTGGACCTGGGCATACGATGCCATCGAACGCTTCTGGGGATACGATCTTGCACTGATTACCCGTTCGCAAGCGGTATCGATCGTCAAGCAGTGGAAGTCCGCAGTGGTCTCTCTGGACAAGCTCATCTATGATGATGCCGGCAAGGAATTCGAACTCACCTCGATGACAGGATTCGGTGCCGACGGCGATACAGTCCGCCGCGACGAAGACTTTGCCGCAGTTCGCGGAGGAAGCTTCGACACCAATCCCTTTGTGCTTGAGGTTCAAGACCATATCCGCCGCAAGAGCGAACTCGGCGACAATATCATCGCACGCCTGAGCAAGAAGTAGAAGGGCGGGCTCGGCACAAGTCTCGCCACCTCGTGAAATTCACCTTTCGGGAGAACCCCTGCCACAGGTACCTGAGAGGCATATTGGGTTTTGAGGTGAATTTCATCGGATGAGGTTGCCCCTGCCAGAAGTGCCTCTGAGGCCGATTGGGAAGTCTCGTGAAATTCACCTTTTGAGCTGACCCCCGTCAGAAGGCCCTCAGAGGCACATTGCCTTTCGAGGTGAATTTCACCGATTGGTTGAACCCGTGCCAGAAGCATCTCAGAGAGCCTTTCTGAAGCATTAAGGTCTTTTCCTGCTCGTCCCTCATCCCGTATCACCTTCGTGCCCCCATCGGATGTCCACAAGATGGAACCCGTATGAACCGAAGGTGTCTTCACGGGTAACTCAATATGCATGTCCCTTAGGAGACATACAAGTTTGCCACTGTTCAGGCAAGCCCGGGCGGAGAAATAAAGGGGAGAGAAGAAATAAGTTTTGCCAGGTATCTCCTACTTGAAATGCCTTTCCAGAATCTCTTTTTGCTCCACTCTCGAGAGCGTCTTTTTCATGGCTCTAAGAACTGCCTCAGTTGCGACAGCCGGGGCAAAGATATCCGGAGAGAGTTCACACAGCCGTGACTCGATGATATCGATGAAGAGGGGAGCAACACCATTTGATGTCGCCAGCGCCCTGAAATCACGAAGCGCATCCTTTACCTTGTCGATGTACTTCGCGGGATTCTTGATGTCGTTCTGGGCAGCGAAGGCCAGCAGTTCCGCGGTG
>JAQXJU010000037.1 GCA_029009115.1 Bacteroidales bacterium
AGGGCAATACCGTAGTCATCATCGAACATAATCTTGACGTTCTTAAAAGCGTTGATTATCTGATTGATATGGGTCCTGCAGGAGGAAAGGACGGGGGAAGGATCGTATCTTGCGGAACTCCGGAGGAAGTTGCCGGCGACCCCTCATCGGTGACAGGCCCCTACCTCAACGAAATCCTTCATAGCCCCGATAACAGGCAGGATTCCGCGAGCGGGACAGACAGCTGCTCCGGGCAGGACAGACAGTTGCTCCGAACGGGACAGACAGCTGCTCCAAGCGGGACAGACAGCTGCTCCGAGCGGGACAGACAGCTGCTCCGAGCGGAACGGCAAAAAACAAAAAAGAAAAGTAAATAATTATGTCTGAGAACATTAGTAAAGTTGAGGCCTCACGTCGCGAATATTCGGACTGGTGTGCTGCCATTGGAATTACTGACCTCGAGAAGTTGAATGCCATCCTCGCCCAGGGGAAGGGAATTGAACTTATAAACCTCTGTGAGGCACGTCAGGAACGTAAGTATGCCGAAGCTGCCAATCAAATATACTGGCACCGGGGAGATGCCCGGATTGTGATGATGTCGGGGCCCTCGTCAAGCGGCAAAACCTCGAGTTCGCTGCGCATTGCCCAGCAATGCCGCGTGCTGGGGATGACTCCCAAGGTCATTGAACTCGACAACTACTTCGTGGACAGGGAGCATACGCCCAAAGACGAGAACGGCGACTATGACTTCGAGAGTCTCGGCGCCATGAACGTCAGTCTTCTGAACAGCAATCTCAACGACCTTCTTTCCGGAAAGGAGATTGTCGTACCCCGCTTCAATTTCAAGGAAGGCCGACCCGAGATGGACCCTTCGCGCACTATGCGTCTCGAAGAGAAGGACGTCCTGTTTATGGAGGGGATACACGCCCTAAATCCCGCCCTGACACCTTCCGTTGACCATAGCAAGATATTCCACATCTACATTTCGGCGCTTTCGTCGCTGCCCGGCGGGAACAAGGAACACGGCTCCACTACTGATAAGAGGCTTCTGCGCCGTATCGTCCGCGACAACCGCACGAGGGGAATCTCTCCCGAGAGCACCATACTGCGCTGGCCGGGAGTGCGCCGCGGCGAAATCCGCAACATCTTCCCTTATGAAGAAAATGCCGATGTGGTTTTCAACTCTTCGACGCTGTACGACCTGCCTCTGCTGAGGTATTACGCCGAACCCCTGCTCTACGGAATCTCAGAGTCGTCTCCGGCATACGAGAAAGCCCAGAGCCTTCTGGAATTCGTAAGGAGGGTTACGGCACTCCGCCCCGAAGAAATCGCCGCCATCCCCCCGACTTCGATAATGAGGGAATTCATCGGCGGACAGACCCTGTAGGGTAGTTTAGAGAGAGAAACAAATGAAAAAGATATACTTTGCAGGATCAATCCGCGGAGGACGCGAAGACGCAAAACTCTATCAAAGGATAATCAGTCATATTTCCAAAAGCGATAAAGTACTGACTGAGCACATAGGCAACCCCCATATCGACTCTGCCGAGAAAGGAATGACAGACCAAGATATATACGAGCAGGACGTCGCCTGGCTACGCGAATGCGATATGGTCATCGCCGAGTGCACAACTCCCTCACACGGAGTCGGTTACGAGATGGCCTATGCCGAAGCCATCAAGAAACCCGTCCATATCTTCTATGACCTCCAAAGGGCAAAACTCTCAGCAATGCTCGCAGGCAATTCCTATTATCATCTACATCCTTACTCCACAGAGGAGGAACTGTTCGGGATGCTGTCGGAGATATTACACTGAGATTATTGATTCACGATTTCGCTAGAACAAAGCCCCAATCCCCCAACCGGCCTCAAAGGGCTTTTTGGGGGGCTCTGGTAGGGGTTGCCCGGAGCGGTGAAATTCACCTCTGAAGCCAATGTGCCTCTGAAGGCATTCTAAAGGGGGTGAGCCCGAAAGGTGAATTTCACGAGCCCATTTGTAGTGACTTTGCTCATTAAAGACTATAGAAGTGGCAGAAAGACTTCGATCAAGGGCCTGACCGCGATTCAGGATACATCTACGGACCCACGACTCCCAGAACCGTTTTTGCCGGGGTAAAGTTGGGATGGTAGGTGGAGTGCTTTGGCATCAAGGCCCCGGGCAGGTAGATGGTTGGAGTCGGGAATCTGGTATCCGGCCGGGGTCAGAGTTTCAAGAATATCTTCTTCCGATAGAGGGGTAGGGTGCAGAGGAATATGACCAGGATGAAGAACAGGCCGTAGGCAAGGGAAC
>JAQXJU010000038.1 GCA_029009115.1 Bacteroidales bacterium
CCGGACAGGCCTCCGCCCCGAACTGTGAAGCGTAAAAAGCAAAATTCACCGGCGCTCCTCCGAGCTGCTTCCCTTCCGGGAGTATGTCCCAGACTATTTCTCCAATTGATGCTATTCTCATTTTTCGACAATTCCCAAAATTACCTCATCTTCCGCAGATTACCAAACTTTCTCCACTTGAGCCCGTATCCGGCAATGCAGTGACGCGTGATTATCTCTGCATCTTTGGCATTCTTGAGGGACGATAGCGGGCGTATTTGCGAGGGCCGAGAGCGTTCCACCTGCTTCAGAGGTACTTCTGGCAGGGGTTGCCCAGACTGGTGAAATTCACCTCTGAAAACAATGTGCCTCTGAGGGCATTGTAGAGGGGGTGGCGCCTCTAGGTGGACACAAGATCGTTCCACCTAAGAAGGCAAGCTGCCTCTGAAGGCCTTCTGATAGGGGTGGCTCGCGAAGGTGAATTTCACGAGATCTTCGAATCGGCCTCTCAAGTACTTCTGGCAGGGGTTGCCCAGACCCGTGAAATTCACCTCGAAAGGGAATGTGCCTCTGAAGGCCTTCTGACGGGGGTCGCCTCGAAAGGTGAATTTCACGAGCCCTGGTTTTTGTGTGTCGAGCCAGCGAGCCGCCCCCGCCGTCGCCCTAGCGCCCGCCCCCGGAGCCCCCGACGAAGCCGCCCCCGGAGCCAACCCAGCCAACCCAGCCTGCCCCGGAGCCGCCCCAGCCGCTAGCCTCAGATCCTTCCTATCACCTCTTCCCGAAAACTACTCGTGGTGAGCCCGGTACTTCACAATGTGACGAGAGATTTCTCTGAGCTCCGGAGTCTGCCTTATGCGTTCAACCACGAAAGATGCCACCTGCAGGGCTCCGGCATAAACCGTGTGGGTGTTGTCATTGCGTCCCTCGGGGTAACACTCGCATTCTCCCGGAGCAAGCTGCATAAAGAAAGGTTTTGACGCTTCGTCGCCAAGCCCCTTCAGCCAGTCACGCGTATCGGCATAGATATCAAGCAGAGCCACTTCCTTCTCGGCCGCCACCGCCTTCATCGCCGGGATATAGTCGGTATGACAATTCTCATCCAGAACACCATCCTTGAACCAGCGACGGCTGACCGGTGTCAGCAGAACAGGGGTAGCCCCCTTGGCACGCACCTCGTCGATGAAACGCTTCAGGTTGTCGCTGTATGCCCCATAAGCCGGAGCATATCGGAGGGTGTCATCCTGCTTAGAGTCATTGTGCCCGAACTGCAGGAATACAAAATCCCCGCTCCTGAGGCCCGCCATCATCCTGTCCCAGTGTCCCAGAGTCCTGAAACTCTTCGTGCTCCGGCCATTGCGCGCGTGGTTCACAATCTTGACCCCGTCATCGAAAAAATGCGGGAACACCATCCCCCAACCTCTCTCGGGGCTTCCTTTTGACATATCCTTGGGAGCGCAGGTGCTGTCTCCGCACAGATGAACGGTAATCCCCTCCTTGTTCCCTGGTCCGCAGCAAGATGCAATGGCAAGGGATGCAATTACTGTCATAATAAAGTGTTTCATCTTCAGCGTATCAGTTTGTTTACAAGGCCTAAAGTTAGTAATCTTCAAAAAATAACTTGCATCATCTCCCCAAAACCGGGAAAAACACTATCTTCGCAAAATGATGAAAATCTACAAGACACTTTCACTTGCGGCAATATTGCTGCTTTTCTCCTGCTCACAGGCAAACTGGAGCAAGGACGAGCTGAATACCATTCTCAATCAGGGCGAAGTGATGAGGGTCCTGACGGTAGCCCACCCCGACGACCTTGACCTCCTCAGGAGGCCCTGCGCAGACTTTACGCCAGCGGACCTGCGCGGACCAGTCTATGCCGAGCTCTCCCGCAAAATGGTTTCTACCGTCACCTCTCCCGAGCAGGACGGTGTGGGAATCGCAGGCCCCCAGGTGGGCCTCTCCCGCCGAGTAGTTGCCGTGCAGCGTTTCGACAAGCAGGGCGAACCCTTCGAGGTGTATCCCAATATCAGGATAGTTGCCCGCCGAGGAGAACTTGTGCCCGGACCGGAAGGTTGCCTGAGTGTTCCCGGATGCCGGGGAATTGTCGGGCGCTACAGAGATATCGACATACGCTATACGCTTCTGCCCTCCTGCAGGGATACCGTCGAGACTGTCAAGGGATTCACTGCCGTTATCTTCCAGCACGAGTGCGACCACCTCGACGGCGTGCTCTACACCGACTACCTCAAACCGGAGGAGATTCTTACTTCAGACCGGCCTTGAGACAGCGTATTACGGCAGAATTGAATCCGGCGTGATCCAGTTCGTTGAGCCCGCGGATGGTAAGCCCTCCAGGGGTCGTGACCTTGTCGATGCCTTCGGCCGGATGAAGATTTCCGCCTTCAAGCACGGCAACAGCACCCTTCATTGTCTGCATTGCGATTTCCCTCGCCTCCCTGGGATAAAGCCCCATCTCCACACCGCCTTCCGCCATTGCGTGGATAAAGCGCATCACGTAAGCTATCCCGCAGCCCGACAGCATATTGCCGGCAGCAACCTCGCTCTCCTTGCAAACTTTAACCTTGCCCACTTCGCAAAGCAGGTTCCTGACAAGAGCTACCTCGTCGGAAGTCACGCCTTCCGAAGCTGCCAGATAAGTCATTGATTCTCCGTACTCTGCGGCGATATTGGGCATTACGTAACATATCTTTGCATCTGCACGTCCCAGATACCCCCGCAGACTCTCCGAGAAGATATTGGCGGCGACAGAGAGTATCAGCTGGCGGTTGAAATCAATGCTCCCTGCAATCTGACGGCATACTTCCTCCGTAAGCCAGGGTTTTACCGCCAGCACGACAATATCGGCTCCCTTCACGGCTTCGATGTTGTCAAGCGATGTCCTGATACATTCGACATCAGCAAATCTCGAAAGGGTTTTCTGCGATCTCGCAGTGACGGTGATTTCGTGCTTTCCTGTCTTGGACCAGCCCAGGGCAAGGGCTCCGCCCATATTCCCTGCACCAATGATAGTTATTCTCATACCTGCAATATTACTACCGGACACCGAGAAAAGCAAGTCCGCCAATACGACAATTCAGGAAAAATGCTACTTTTGCGCTGCAAACCACGAGTTCGAAACACAATGCTACAAGTCGAAGGCATATCCTCACACGAAGTGAACATTCAGGGACGTACCCGGCTGCTGCTGGGCGAGGACAATCTCGCCAGGCTCCAGAAAGCCAGAGTGCTCATTTTCGGAGTCGGGGGAGTAGGCTCCTGGTGTGCCGAGGCTCTGGTGCGCAGCGGCATTTGCTGTCTCACCCTTGTCGATGCCGATGTCGTATGTGACACCAACTGTAACCGTCAGCTGATGGCAACCAGCCTGACCATAGGACAAGCCAAGGTCGAAGCCCTGCGAAGTCGTCTTCTCGAAATCAACCCGCAGGCCAAGGTCGAAGCCCTGCAGAAGATTTACAATGCCGACAGCGCCGCATCGTTCAAGATGGAAGAATACGACTTTGTCATAGATGCAATCGATTCCCTCTCCCAGAAGGCCGACCTTATCCTCCGGGCCACCTCGCTCCCCAAGACAGTCACTTTTATCTCCTCGATGGGAGCGGCCCTCCGAACCGACCCTTTCAAGATACGCCAGGCCGAGTTCTGGGATATCAAGGGCGATCCCCTTGCCCGGGCCATACGCAAGAAATTCAAGCATCTCTCAGTCCGGCCTGCAAGAAAGTTCCAGTGCGTCTATAGCGAAGAACCCCCGCGGCCGAACCTCGGGGAATGCTCCGAAGCTGTTCTGTGCCAGCAGCCTTCCGAATTCCGGCCCGGACAATCGGCAGACCACCAACTCCCCGCCAAGGCTCAGATAAACGGCTCGTTATGCCATATAACTGCCATATTCGGGATGTCGATCGCCGGTATGGTCATCAATTCGATTATAGGTTCCGCCAGGCAATCCAGCAAATGCAGCCAGGCAGAATAGCCGTAGAAGGATATGATGCTCTTTCGATTATTGGCCGTCGCCGTCCCTCTTGCCACGCTGTCCGTGTCAATATTCTCCTTAGCCAAGATGGCTTAGAAGATTCCTTGCCAGGCCGGAGGGGAGTTGGCGCCTCTGCGCATAAGCCTCGATGCTCTCGCTGCTGAGCCTTAGGATATCAGGATACGAAGCCTCGGGATGAGCGAAGATGAATCCGCAGATCGATGCGTCCGGAATCATTGCAAACGACTCAGTAAGGCTGATCTCCAACTTTTCGCTCCCGGGTATCAGCCCAAGGATGTCCTTTTTCAGAGAATGGTCGGGACAGCAGGCATATCCCGCAGCTGGCTTGATGATTCTTGCACTTATGTCACTTGCTTTCAGCTCATCCTTCAGGCGAGAATCCAGCCAAAGCGAAACGGCCTCGGCAAGGGTAATCTTCACTGAACGCAGAAGCATAGGCTCGTAGTCGGCCTCGCAATGAGCGCAGCTGCAATGTCTGTCCCTTGAATGGACACTCACAGCGAACACCCCGAAAGGAGATCCGTTTCCGCTTCCTGCCGGAGCCACGAAGTCAGCAAGGCTCAGCCCCTCGCCGCTTTCCTGCCTGAGCATTGGTATGCGCCCGCCTTCGAATACTATGTCGTCGCTTTCGGAGTGAGCTTCGAAGAAATGAGCTGCAAGCCTGATTGACAGTGAGTTGGACTCCCGAAGGTCCTCAATCAGCCTTTCGGCATCTTTTCTCAACTCTTTTTCTTCACCCTTCAAGCCCCAGGAAGCAAAGAACATCCTCCAGTCGAAGAAACCCTTTATCTCGTCCAAAGCCACTTCCTTGAACGGAATGTCCTCGAAGACTCTCCCCCTAAGGTAAGAATCAGGGGCGAAAAGCTTTCTGTTACAAGTCTTTGCGGCGTTTCTTCCTCTTGCTGCAAGTTCGCGTAGTTCCTTCTGTGCAGCCCTCTCCTCCGTTTCAAATCCCACAGGGTCCATCATATAGCGCTTTGCCATTACGGCAGTTGCCGATGCGTCAGCGCCATAATAAACGTGTCCGTACAAAGGTGCAAGCTTTACTGCTGTGTGCAGAGCCGAAGCCGTGGCTCCTCCCACGAAGAGGGGAGTAGTGAGCCCTCTTGAAGCCATCTCACGGCAGAGTTCCTCCATCTGGAACAGCGAAGGAGTTATCAGTCCGCTGGCCCCTATGATATCTGCACCTTCCTTTTCGGCCTGCTCGAGGATTGTCTCCGTGGGTACCATAACTCCCAGGTCGGTGACATCAAAACCATTGCAGGTCAACACGGTAGCCGTTATGTTCTTGCCAATGTCGTGGACATCTCCCTTTACTGTGGCAATCACAAAGCGGGGCTTCCTGCGACCGCCTTCCTGAGCGCTGCCCTGCTCCTTCATATAAGGAGAAAGAATGTCAATGGCATCCCTCATTATGCGTGCCGACTTCACCACCTGGGGAAGGAACATCTTTCCTGCTCCGAAGTTGTCGCCTACGGCCTGCATCCCTTCCATCAGGGGGCCTTCAATCACGGCGACAGGGTCTCCCAGAAGTTCTAAACAGGAGAGCACGTCCTCCTTCAGGCTTGTGGTTTTCCCCTTGACAAGAGCCTCGGAGAGTCTTTCGAGCGCGCTGCTTCGGGGAGCGTCTGTCGCAGCCTCTCCAGAGAGGGCTTCTGCCGTCGAACTCTCAGAATTGCTCTCGGCGAGCAGCTGCTGAGCCTTGGCAATGAGTCTTTCGGTAGCATCTTCGCGCCTGTCAAGTATCACATCCTCAACCTTTTCCAGCAGGTCCGGCTCAATCTCGCCGTAAACCTGAAGCATTGCCGGATTGACTATCCCCATATCCAGACCTGCGGCCGTCGCGTGGTACAGGAATGCCGAATGCATAGCCTCCCTAACCTTGTTGTTTCCACGGAAAGCGAAGGAAAGGTTGGATATTCCTCCCGAGCAACGGGCTCCGGGCAGATTCTCTTTAATCCATCGCACTGCCTCAATGAAGTCGATTCCGTACCGTCTGTGCTCGTCAATTCCGGTTCCTACCGACAGTACGTTGGGATCGAAGATAATCTCCTCCGGTTCTATCCCGGCTTCACGTGTAAGCAGCAGGTATGCCCTTTGGCAGATTTCAATCTTGCGGGCAAAACTGGTCGCCTGCCCCTCCTCATCGAAGGCCATTACTATCATTGCGGCTCCCAGACGCCTGATTTCGCGGGCTTTGCGAAGGAACTCTCCCTCACCGTCCTTGAGCGATATAGAGTTGACTATGCTCTTGCCCTGGGCATTCTTCAGCCCCTGAACCACTGTCTCCCAGTCGGAAGAGTCTATCATCAGAGCAGCCTTAGCCACTGCCGGATCGTTGGAAATGTGCCTTAAGAAAACCCTCATCTGCAAGGCCGAATCCAGCAGCCCGTCATCCATATTCACGTCGATGACCTGCGCCCCTCCCTCAATCTGGTCGGCTGCTATCTGAAGGGCCTGGGCGTACTCTCCAGATGCAATCAGCCTTGCGAACTTGCGTGAACCGGCAACGTTCGTTCGTTCTCCGACATTGGTGAAGTTGTTTAGCTCCTTGTTCAGCGCAACTGCTTCGAGACCACTGACATAGAGAGTTCCATGCTCTTTTTCGGGGAGCCTTCTCGCCTTTATCCCCTCAAGAGAGCGGGCTATTGCTGCAATGTGCTCCGGGGTGGTGCCGCAGCAGCCTCCTGCTATGTTCAGGATTCCTTTCGACGCCATCCTCCGCATTTGCGAAGCCATCTCTTCGGGGCTCTGGTCGTATTCGCCCAGCTCGTTGGGCAGACCGGCGTTGGGGTAGCACAGGACCCTGGCGGAACTGAATCGTGCCACCTCCTCAACCAGAGGGATGAGTTCCGACGCACCCAGCGAACAGTTGAGACCGAAAGCCCACAGATGAGCGTGTTCGACGCTCCGGTAGAAGGCTTCGACAGTCTGTCCCGTAAGTGTCCTTCCACTGCGGTCGCTCACCGATACCGATACTGCCACCGGCAGTTTCACTCCGAGTTTGTCGCAGGCATAGAGTGCCGCCTTGACATTCAGGGCATCAAAGCTTGTTTCAATCAGAATCAGGTCAACACCGCCTTCAGAAAGGGCTCCAATCTGATCGGAGTAAGCCGAAACAAGGTCGTCGAAGTCGTATGACCGCTCAGCGGGGTCGCTTATGTCAGTGGCGAGCGAGAGCGATTTGCCCGTTGGCCCCACGCTTCCTGCAACCAGAACTTCGCGTCCGGCGCCGTCGGCAGCACTTCGTGCAATTCTGGCAGCCTCGAAAGCCATACGGCGAGCCTCCTTCTGAAGCCCGTATTCTTCCTGACTGATGCGGTTTGCCCCGAAACTGTTGGTTTCGATTATGTCCGCTCCAGCGGCGATGTAGGCCTCGTGAACTGCCTGCACCGCCGCCGGGTTGCTGAGATTGAGGGTTTCGAAGTTCGAGAAGCCGGGGAACCTGGCCTGAAGCACCGTCCCCATGGCTCCGTCCAGAATCAGAATCCTGTCACAACAGTCTAGAAGCATTTCCTTATAACTCCAATTATGTTCTCCGATTTACCCATAGTATAGAAATGAACCGCTGGAACTCCGTGTGCAAGCAGGTCCCGGGTCTGCATCTCGGCCCACTCCCGACCAATCTCGTAGCAGGCCTGCCTGTCGCTTTTATGCGCTTCAAGTTCGCGAGTCAGTTCCAAGGGAATGTCTATCGCAAACGATTCAGGCAGCAGGCTCAGCTGTCTGTAATTTGAAATCGGCTTTATTCCGGGAATGATAGGAATGCTGATCCCGGCCTTACGTGCAAGACGCTCGAAGCGGTAGAATGCTTCGTTGTCGAAAAACATCTGGGTGATGATGAAGTCGGCACCGGCATCGGCCTTCTGCTTCAGGCGGGCGATGTCGGTTTCAAGATTCGGTGCCTCGAAGTGCTTCTCAGGATAGGCTCCGACTCCTATGCAGAGGCTTGAGTTAGAATCACTTGCCCGGATGTCGGAGACAAGCTCACTGGCGTAGGCGTATCCTCCCGGTTCCGGGGTGAATCGCTTCTCTCCCACAAGGCAGTCTCCCCGCAGGGCCATCACGTTCTCGACTCCGAGGTAGCGGAAGTCCGAAAGCTCGTAAAAAACCTGCTCGCGGCTTACCCCGGCACAGATGATATGAGGAACGGTATCAACCTTGAACTCCTCCATAATAGATGCGCATACCGCAGTCTGGCTGACCCTGCGCCGCTGGAGTTTCCTGACGTAACTGCCGTCGGGCCGGGCTTCGAAGACATACTCGTCTCTATGGTTGGTTACATTGATATACGGAGGATTGAACTCCATCAGGGGACGTATGCTATCCAGAAGCTCCGCCCGGCTGATAGACCATTGGGGAGGTACTATCTCGAGCGAAGCAAATTGTTTCTGTCTGTGGAGGATATCGCTAATTTTCATACAGGCTTGTCAAATCTTTTCGAAGGCCTGGTCGAGGTCGGCGATTATGTCGTCGATGTGCTCAACCCCTATTGAAAGACGTATGGTTGTGGGAGTTATATGCTGCTGTGCGAGTTCTTCCGGGCTCATCTGCGAGTGGGTCGTGGTATAAGGGTGAATTACCAGAGACTTGACATCGGCCACATTCGCAAGGAGCGAGAAAATCTGCAGACTGTCGATGAACTTCCAGGCATCTTCCTGAGTTCCTTTGATTTCGAAGGTGAAGATTGAGCCCGCGCCTGAGGGGAAGTACTTCAGGTAAAGCTCGTGGTCGGGATGGTCCGGCAGCGACGGGTGGTTGACCTTTGCAACTTTGGGATGCTTCGAAAGGTATTCCACCACCTTCAGGGCATTCTGGGTATGACGCTCGATGCGAAGGGGGAGAGACTCTACTCCCTGAAGCAGTATCCAGGCGTTGAAGGGGGAAATGGCGGCTCCGGTATCCCTTAAGATGACGGCCCTGACCCTGGTGACAAAGGCGGCTTCGCCAGCGACATCGGCAAAGACGGCTCCGTGATAGCTCGGGTCGGGCTTTGCAAGGGTAGGGAACTTGTCGGGATCGGCTTTCCAGTTGAATCTGCCGCTGTCAACTATGACTCCTCCCAGCGAGGAACCGTGCCCGCCTATGAACTTGGTCGCAGAGTGCACGACTATATCTGCCCCGTGTTCTATTGGTCTGATAATGAATGGAGTGCCAAAAGTGTTGTCAACGATGAAGGGGATGTTGTGGGCGTGAGCTATCCTCGCGACTTCGTCAAGATTGGTAACGTCGGAGTTGGGATTGCCGAAGGTTTCGGCATAAATGACCTTGGTCTCGGGCCGTATTGCCGCTTCGAGAGCCTTCAGGTCATTGACATTCACTATGGTATTGCTTATTCCCTGGGTTGCAAAAGTGTGGGTGATGAGATTGAAAGACCCCCCGTAAAGGTTGTCGGCCGCAACGATGTGGTCTCCGCTCTGGCAGATGTTCTGCAGGGCATAGGTTACGGCTGCGGCGCCCGACGCCACTGCCAGTGCGGCAACACCGCCCTCAAGCGCTGCTATTCTCTTCTCGAATACGTCCTGGGTGGAGTTGGTCAGGCGTCCGTAGATGTTCCCCGGGTCGCGCAGGGCGAAGCGGTCGGCAGCGTGCTGGCTGTTGCGGAATACATACGACGTGGTCTGGTAGATGGGAACGGCACGGGCATCGCTTGCCGGATCCGGAGTCTCCTGCCCGACGTGCAGGGCAAGGGTTTCGAGACGATAATTGTTGACAGTGCTCATAACAATGACTTTTTGTTTCTGTGCAAAGTTATGAAGAAAGGATTATTGTTTCAAACATTTCTGAACGTACTCGGGACCATAGGCTCGATAGGCTCCATCCAGTCCACCTTTGTGATGAATGAGATCAAACAGAATTACTCCCTAAACTTTTAATTTCCCGTCAGTTGCTATTTTCAGGAAATATTCCTATTTTTACCTCTAATTGATTGAAACAAGAAATTAGGATGAAAAAGACTTTAATCAATCTTTCCTGTTCAATTGCGATTCTCTCCTCTATGTTTGCCCTCACGGCCTGTTCCGTTGACGAGGCTTACAATTTCGAGAACATAAGCGCGGTTGACAAGACAATGACCCTGTTCGAGAACGGCCTTTCAATACCCGTTCTCAAGAGTTCCGCCAAATTCAACGTCGATTCCATTCTCAAGCGGGCCGGATTAGACACTTCGAGTTTTGGCCAGTATCTCAAATCCGACGGCAACGGAGGCTATCTCCTTTCCATAGAGGGCAATTATTCCCTCGATTCTGAGATAGAAAAACTGAACCTGTCAGACATAGTTCAGTTAGATCCTGTCAGTTTCAGTGAGGAGTTCTCTTACGAGATGGGAGACATGGATGCGTCGTCAATGAAAATCGATGCTCAGGAGTTCGGTTCACAGATTACCCTCGATGACTTCTCCTCGGCCTTGGACATCACCATTCCCCCTATCTCCCAGAAAGTCAGCAAACCGTTCGGGCTGGCTTCCGTGGACTATTCATTCGATTACTCCGTCAATCCTGTTTCAAGGACGCATACGGTTTTCAGCCAGAAATCAATTCAAGACGCCGCTAAAGTTGCTGCTGCAATGTCGCAGACCTCGTTTCAGCTGCAGGACGTCAACGTTAGCTTGAACGTTGAGCCTCAGACTGTTCCTGCCGCAACTAAACCTTCGTCCGTGCGTTCCGTAAGCGATGTCAAGCTCAAGTCTGGAGCCAGGATGACAGTCTCGCTGTCTGTCATCAACTCCGTCTTCACCCAAGGAAGCATCAAACCGCAGATCAACATTGACCTCAGCGACCTGGTGGTCTTCGAAGGTGGTAACGGAGTCGTGGACCTGTCTTCTATGATTCTGAACAAGAGCGGAAACTATTCTGCCACCAAATCATTCAATATCAGCGGGTTGAACGTTTCCAAACTGTTCTCGGAGAAGAGTATATCCATTACCGGTAACTTGTCGGTCAGCGATGCCGAGGCAAGTACGTCTCTTGCCCAGAGCATCCCCGGCGATCTGGGCGTTAGAGTGAATATCTCATTCGAGGACTTCGGCATCGATTCGTTCGTAGCAGAGATTGCTCCCGTGAGCACGACTGTCAGCCAGAACATCCCCATCAGCATCCCGTCCATCACCCTGCCTGAACAGGTCAAGTCGGTGTCGGAAATCAGTTTTACCGATGCCTCCCAGATCAACTTGAATATCAAGGCGACGAATCTGTCCTCAATCACAGGCTTGAATGCCAAAATCAGCAAGTTCGTCATCAAAATACCTTCGGCCCTGCGTGTCAGCGGAACGGGAGTCAGCGACAATACCCTGACCATCACCGATGCCAATCTCGCTTCGGAAATTAACAGAACCGTAAAGCTTCTGGGCATCAATCTTCCAGCCCCTTCCTCAAATGTCATCAACTGGTCCGGCAACTTCGAGGTCGAGGCAACGGTCGTGGTCGATGGTACGGTAAACACAGCCCTCCTGCCCAAAACAGAATCTTCTGACGTAGTTTTCGAGGCATCGACCCTTGCCACTCTCACCCCCGATGACTTCAACGCTGTCATCAATCCCATTTCACAGAATATACAGGTTGCCGAAAAGCAGATAAGTATGAGTCTCCCCGAAGGCATAGGAAACTTCGGCACTTTCACCATCGTGCCCCAAGGTTCTCCTTCGCTCTCGGTTTCGATGTCCATTCCGGATCTTGGCAGCCTGGCCCTTGCCTCTGCCAACGGAATCAAGATCAAACTCCCCGACATCGTCAAGTTCTCCTCTGTCCCTGCGGAGCTAAACTACGATTCTGCCTCCAACACCATCACAATCAGGGACATCAAGACAGCAAACTACAGTCTCCCTATAGAAAAGATCGTAGTTACCCCTGTAAAGGGCTCGGACGGAAAGTATTCAGTCTCAACTTCATACTCCGTTGACGGAACTGTCGGAATCGCCGAGAGCACTGTCACCAAGAGCACTGTCGATAAGCTGTCCGGCGCAACTGTGGCCTTCAGCGCATCCATACCCGAACTCAAGGCGAAGAGCATCAGCGTTGACGAAATCTCCTATAGTCTCGACAACGAATTCAACTTCGTAGTGTTGGAAGCGGCGTCAATCCCCGATATCCTTGTCAAAGTACATCAGATTAACATTTCTGACGTCACAGCCAATCTGGACATCAAACTCGAAGGCCTGCCTGACATCGGCAGCGGCAAATTTACAGTTGATATGACTGCCAAGCTCCCCGATTTCATCAATCCTTCGATTATAGAGCTCAAGGGCGATATAGCCAAAGATGGCAGCTTCTCCAAGTCGATAGCTATCAATGGTTTCGACTTCTCTTCCGTAGATTTCCCTAAGCTTAAGGCAGAGAACAAGCCTCTGTCGGCTGCCGTTACCCTGAACGGAAAGATAGCCGCCGACCATCCTTCTGTCGATCTGAACAGCCTGTCCGGCACCATCAAGGCAAAAGTAAACGCACGAATTGCCGATTCCCAAAACAAGATTTCACTCAAGAACCTCAAGGCAGTCGTTGACTATCAGCTCGATACCACCTTTGTCTTTGATCTCGGCCTGGGTGACGCTCTTGCAGGTGCCAAGCTTGATTTGCCAGATTTTACCCTGAATGCCGACATCTCCAGCAATCTGGCCATACCTATCAATGCAAATGCCGTCATCGGCGAGGGAGGATCCGACCTGAAGATGAATTTCCCTTACAGTAATGACCCTTCGGTCATCGAGAAAGCTTCCAACAAATTTGTCGTCGATCTGGATCCTATCCTCAGCGGCAATCCCGAGTCCATAGGCATAAAGCTCAATCTCAAGACCGACACCCAACGCACTTGCTACATCAGTACCGATGCCGAATATACCCTTGGCATAGACTACTCTCTGTCCTGCCCGGTTCAGTTAGGAGATCATTTCGAGTATGTTTATGCGGATACTCTTGATTTTGGTGCCGATACGGGAGCCACTCTCCAGGAGATACTGTCATACACCAATGCCGGAATCAAGGCAACTGTAGATAACTCTCTTCCCTTCTCACTGAGTCTCGAGGCAGAATTACTGGCCTATGATGCATCGACCGGCGAATATCGCAAGGTGGATATCGAACCCATAAGGTCCGACATTCTTACCGCCAAGACAAAGTCCGACATCGAACTCAATCTCAAGGCCCGCAAGGATGCCGACCTGAGCGGTATTTCTCATCTGAAGTTCTCTGCCAAGGTGACATCCAACGGAGAAACTCTCAATAAGAATGATTACCTGATGTTGCAGAATGTCAGTGTCATCATTCCTGACGGTCTTACGTTCAACCCCGATAATATCAAATAGCTTTGAAAAAGATATATACACTGGCAGCGCTGCTCCTGGCAGTTCTCTGCTCATCACCAATAAGGTCCAACGCTCAGACCCATAGCGGTTATTTTCTGGATAATTACGCCTATGGTTACAGGCTCAATCCGGCGATAATGTCAGAGAGTTCCTTCTTCGCGCTTGGAGTTGGAAACGTAGGCGTCAATGCCAAGAGCGACCTTGGTCTTTCATCCCTGCTCTTCAAGGGGCCGGACGGGGGACTTGTTACCGGTCTGAACCAGAGTGTTCCCGCTTCGACCTTCCTTGCCGGGATAAAAGATGCGAACAAACTTTCCGTTGACGCTGGACTTAACCTGCTCTCCTTAGGTATCCGTACCGGCCGCAGTATGACAAACTTCGAAGTCAATCTCAGGGCCGACGTTGCAGCCTACCTGCCCGGAGACGCATTCCGCTTCCTCAAGTGCGGATCTGTCGATGGAGGCTCTTATGACCTGAGCGCCCTCGGAGCCAATGTGAATGCCATTACGGAAGTCGCTCTCGGACACGCCTTCGAGACTTCAGACGGGAAGTTCACCTTCGGAATGCGTGCCAAGTTCCTCGCCGGGCTCGCTTCAGCCGATATCTATGCCGCCAAGGCCAATCTGACAGTCAATGGCAGCGAGGTTTCGGCCGATGTAGTTGCCAACGGACGGCTTGCCTGCAGTATCGCCCAGTTCGGAACAGATGCCGATGGAAACTGGAATGTCCAGCTCGATAAGAATTTTGCCGATTTCCGTCCATCCGGATTCGGAGGAGCAGTTGATCTTGGAGTCAAGTGGAAGCCCTTCGAACTGCTGTCGGTAACAGCCGGCGTCTCCGACCTCGGACTTGTTTCCTGGAAGTACAACTCCCTTGCAGAAGCTAGTGGGGCATACAGCTTCGAAGGCTTCAATGAAGTGGGTTCCGAATCGGATATCCAGTCAGAACTCGAGCAGATGCAGAAAGAACTCGGGCAGGTTCTTAATCTTCAGCCCATAGAAGGCAGCTCGAGCGCCGCCTCGTTGCTTCCCTTTACGGTTAATGCCGGAGCCAGATTCAGCCTGCCGGTACCTCGCTTCATTTCCGTCGGGGCTCTTGCCACATATCATCACGACCGTCTGGCTCCCTGGTTCGACTGCCGCGCAGGATTGACCCTCAGTCCGTTCAAATGGTTCAGCTTGTCGGGAAACTTCGGAAGAGCGAGCAGCGGAAATGTCTGCGGAGTAGCGACAAGCATTACCCTTCTGTTCCTGAATCTGTATGTGGCAGCCGACCTCTACCAAGGCCCTCTGGGCGTATATCCTGTTAATGGACTCCAGATACCCGTCTATGGAGGAGTGCCCTATCCCGTCAACTCATTCAACTGCAAGCTCAACTTCGGTCTAACGCTTCAGTTCGGAAGGTCTGCCAAAGCCCGCACAACCGAGCTAACCCTTCCCGCTGAAATCATTCAATAGACTGTTGATTGCTGTTGGAGGCCTCCTGCGCTTTAGCGTTGGGGGCCTCTTGCTTTAGCGCTGGTGGGGCTCTTGCGGTTTTTTGTTGGGGGCCTCTTGCTTTAGCGTTGGTGGCCTTCCGCTGGGCCGTTAATGGCGTCCCACTTCACCGTTGATGACCTCCCACTGGGCAGGTGGCCGACCCGTGAAATTCACCTCGAAACCCAATGTGCCCCAGAAGGCCTTCTGACGGGGGTCAACCCGAAAGGTGAATTTCACGAGATTGCCCGACCGGCCTCTGAGACACTTCTGACAGGGGTTGCTCCGACCCGTGAAATTCACCTCAAAAAGCAATGTGCCTCTGAGGGCATTGTAGAGGGGGTGATGTCTCGAGGTGGATACAAAGTCGTTCCACCTCAAAGGACAACCTGCCCCAGAAGGCCTTCTGAAGGGGGTCAGCTCGAAAGGTGAATTTCACGAGATTCCCCAATCGGCCTCTCAAGTACTTCTGAGAGGGGTCGCCCCAACCGGTGAAATTCACCTCGAAACCCAATGTGCCTCTGAGGGCCTTCTGACGGGGGTGGCTCGCGAAGGTGAATTTCACGAGGCCACTTGTCGAGACTTTGCTCATCAAAGATAGTGGAAGAGGCAGACTGTATGTGTTTCCAGGATGGTTATGTTTCCGAGGGCCATGTTTGCAAGGGCTTTGTGTCCGAAGCCCCTTCTGAACGCTATTATGTTTTATTTTGCCACAGAAGCGGGGCGGCTGTCTCCTCCGGGACCCGTGCCCAACCTCGGCACGTTAGAGGGAGGGGCCCACAAGCGCAGCGCAGTGGGAGGGATGGAGCGAAGCGGAAGGTAGCCGGAGGAGAGCAGCCGTCCCGCGTACGAAAGGCAAAAAGCCCCCAACCGCCCAGAGGCACCCTCGCCGCAAGACAAAAAAATGATGACCTCGATTGGTCATCTTTATTT
>JAQXJU010000039.1 GCA_029009115.1 Bacteroidales bacterium
TACGAACTGGGGCTCTGTCCTTTGAAGCAGGGAGCCGCGCCTACAGGCGAACTCTTTCTCGTGAACAACGGAAGGCGCCTTTCACTAGGCTTCGACTGCAAGGCCTGCGAAATGACCGTCAATCCGTCTTGAGCTTTGCCGTCTTTCCGAGTGAGTACAAGAAGTAAAGACTACTCATTCACTCCAGGGCGAAGCTGATGAGGACGTCTCCGAAACGCCCGGTGACTGTGTCTTCTGACTGAAAGAACGAGGCGGCGAGCTGTCCTCTCCAGACTATGTCATCCTTTTCGTTGAACGGAATGTCAAGGTTGATTCCGTAGCTCTTGGAGTTGATCTTTACGGTAGCCTCGCACTTCCAGCTCGTACGGGTTCCGCCGTCGTCTTCGGTGACCAGGAAGGCAAGCTTGTCAAGCTGGTTGGTAAAGCCCGAAAACAGAATTGCGTCGTAGGGGACTTCTTTTCCCACGTCCCTTCGTCTTACGACTATCATCATATCGGTCACGCTAGGCGAGTACTGCTTCAGCTCGGCTTCCGTACGGGCAGAAAAGCCCTTGATTGAGCCGCATTTGATGAAAAACTCGCTGGCACCGGCAAACCAGGAGTCGTAGTTTCGAAGCATCTTGAACGACTTTATCATAAGGTTCCTTGCCTTCGAAGCGTGCATAGGCCCGGCTGCAGGGCGATTGGCCCTTATGAATATTTCCACTGGAGTGAAGTCTCTGTCATCGTTGCGGTTGACAACCCATACCGGAGAAGTGCGGGCAACGCTCTCGTCAACTACCACTTCCTCGACCGTCCTCTGCCCGTCTTCTGACACTTTTAGAAGGTAGCCGTAGTTGCTCTCTACACCCATCCCGGGGTCGAAGGTTATTATCGGAAGGGTCTCCCCGTCCCACTCCTCGCTGTAGGGCCAGTATATCTGAAGGTCGGAGGAAGAAAGGGCTCCGATAACTGCTTCGGGGTCGTCAATCTGGGGGAAAGCCTCCTGCCCCGAGCCGTCCCGAGAGCCCGCAAGACCCTGTCCCGCCCTTGACTCTCCGGCCTTTGAATAGAGGTAGTCCGAAATCAGGTCGCGCAGTGAAGCCCCTTCCCGGGAGGCTGCCCGCGATGCCCTTGTACGTTCTTCCTCTGTCTGGCCCACCCCGCATCCGGGAGCCTCGAAAAGATCCCGAAGGGTATATTCCTCGTCGTAGCCGTTGCCCGAAGAAGCGCCTACTGCACCAAAGACTTCCTCCATCTGCGCCCCGCCAATCGGGAGTTCTGACAGAAGTCTGGCAACTCCGTCCATCGTTACGATTTTTTCTACCTGGCCGGACTCTGAATTATCTAAGGGGGCGTTCCCTTCCTTCGAGCAGGACAGCAGGCCCGTGAGTCCCGCCGTGGCAAGCAATGCAGCAAAAGTACACTTTCTCATCACACAATCAATCTAAAGAAGTATTTTCTGCAAAGAGAACGAAAAATAGCCGTTGAATCGCAAATTCAACGGCTATCTTCACAAAAGGGCATCTCAGGGCCTTCTGAAGCTTATGAATCTCTCCTTTTCGGCAAAATCCCGGACAATTCTCACATCCTCAAGCCCGGCTTTTCTGAAGACTTCGGCCGATTCCACCCCAAGGTCTTCGTTGATTTCGACAACTCCTCCTCCTGAAGGACTCAGGAGTCTCATCGCCCAGAGAGCTATGGCCTTGTGGAAGGCGAGAGGGTCGCTTTCGGGTGCGAAAAGCGCGATTTCGGGTTCCCAGTCCAGTACATTGGGCCTCATCAGGGCACGCTCAGGCTCGGTTATGTAAGGCGGATTTGCCGTCAGAAGTTCGCAACGGGGGAAGGGAGTGCTGAAGTCGAGAATATCCCCCTGAACGAAGTTCGGGCGCAACACCTTCTTGGGAAGCCTTCTGAACTGGCTTCTGGCAAGGTCAAGGGCATCGGTAGAGATGTCCGAGGCAGTTACTGCCGCTCCGGGAAGTTCGTAGGCGAGCGACCAGGCTACGCATCCGCTCCCTGTGCATAGGTCCAGAACCCTTAGTCCCTCTTGCTCGAAAGGAAGGCTTCGGGCCATATTGACGGCCTCGCTCACAAGCATCTCTGTCTCTATCCTCGGAATCAAGGCGCGCTTGTCGGTATTGAAAACACGCCCGTAAAATTCGGTATATCCTATCACGTACTGGATTGGCTCTCCAGCACTCATACGGGCCACATCTTCCTGCAGCATAGGCAACTGTTCGGGCGGAACCTCGCGCCCCGGCTCAACGATGTGGGTCCAGGACATCACTCCCAGTCTCTCCTGGCAGAGCAGATGGACCATACTCCGAGCCTCGAGCTCGGGGTAGAGGGGCTTGAGCGCCTTGACCGAAGATTTGATGAAGGTTGACAGCAGCATCAGCCGTTCTCTATGATGGTTGAAAGGAATGCAGTCATATCAAGTCCTGCTGTGCGGACCATCTTGGGCACAAGCGAGGCGCTGGTCATTCCGGGAATGGTGTTTACCTCAAGGAAGTAAAGACCGTCTTCGGCAAGTATGTAATCTATCCTGACCACTCCCTTGCAGCCGAGCTGTGAATATACCTTGCAACTTGTCTGCTGCACCATTTCCCTGACAGAATCCTCAACGGGAGCGGGGCATATTTCGCGGCTGTGACCGTTGTACTTGGCGTCGTAGTCGAACCACTCGTTATCCGATACTATCTCGATGATAGGCAGGGCCTTGACCGAAGTCCCGTCGAAGTAGGCGGCGCAGGTCAGCTCGCGCCCCCGTATGCCCTGCTCCACGAGTACTGTCTTGCCCTCGGTGAAAGCATATCTTACCGCTTCGGCCAGGGAGGAAGGCTCGGTAACGCGGGTAATCCCGAAGCTGGAACCACCGTTGGTGGGCTTTACAAACACAGGAAACTTGAGTCTTTCGGCAGCTTTCTTTGTAAAGGCTTCGAGGTCAGCCCCTTCGCGCACAAAGAGGTCAGGGGCGCATCTCACCGTCTCCATCTCGCGGACATAGCACTTGCAGGCATATTTGTCAAAGGCCACCGCCGACACGAAGGAAGAGCAGCTCGAGAAGGGTATTCCGAGCATCTCAAGATAACCCTGCATCAGCCCGTTCTCGCCAGGGTTTCCGTGCTGTACTATGTATGCGTAGTCGAATTTTATCTTTTTGCCATAGATGCTTACCGAGAAATCGTTCTTGTCCACTTCGGGACGGGCCTCCTCGGGGAAGGTCACCCTCATTGCGTTCTTGTCCTTGAAGGCAACGAGCTGCCATTTTCCGAAGCGTGCAAAAATCTCATATACACCATATTCATCCGCGTCAATCCTGGACGCCACAAACTCTCCGCTGCGGCAGGACACCTCCCATTCCGAGGAGTCGCTTCCGTAGATAACTGCGATTGAATGAAACTTTCCCATAATATCAGTTGAAAAAATAATCCTCTTCTTTGGGTTCGCTCAGGCTTCCCTCTTCGGTTTCGATGTCTCCTCCGGTGCAGCTCAGATCGAGAGTCATACCGGCCGGAGCCACAAAGCGGTCCATCTCCGATATTCCGAGGGTCCCGTCCGCGAGGCACTTCTTCATGAAGATGCCCCAGATGGGAAGAGCCATATTCGAGCCGCTTCCAAGTGCCAGGCTCGAGAAATGCGTCTGCCTGTCTTCGCCTCCGACCCAGATTCCGGCAGTAATCGAGGGGGTGTAGCCTATGAACCAGCCGTCGGAGTTGTCATTGGTGGTTCCGGTCTTTCCTGCAATCTCACCCGTGAGACCGTAGCGCGAACGCAGGCGCGAACCCGTTCCCTGATTGATGACTCCCTGCATCAGGTTAATCATCAGATAGGCGGTATGCTCACCGATTGCCTCTCTCTTACGGTTCGAGAACTCTCCGAGTACGTTACCCTGACTGTCTTCGATGCGCGTGACGAAAAGGGGGGACACATACACTCCCTTCGAAGGGAAGGTGTTGTATGCCGGAACCATCTCGTAGAGCGAAAGGTCGGCAGGACCCACACAGAGCGAATACACCTCGTCGATATGTGAGCTTATGCCCATCTTTCGCATCATATCTGCCATTGCCGTGGGACCGAACTGCTTCATAAGGTAGGCGGAGATGTTGTTCGACGAATGAGTCAGCCCCCACTTCAGGGTCACGGTCTTGCCTATCCATTCGTCCTTGTCGGTACTCCTGGGGGTCCAGGTGCTCTCTTCTTCCTTTGCTCCGGGGATGATGAACGACTGGGGCACGTTTACAACCTTGTCGCAGGGAGTCATACCCTCCTGCATTGCCAGTGTATAGAGGAAGGGCTTGATGGTCGAGCCCACCTGACGCTTGCCCTGCGAAACGTTGTCGTACTTGAAGTAGCGGTAGTTAGGCCCGCCGACATAGGCTTTGACGTGGCCTGTGGTCGGCTCAACTGCCATAAATCCGGCCCTGAGGAACGATTTGTAGTAACGTATTGAATCGTCAGGAGTCATAGTGGTGTCGGCATAGCCCTTCTCATTCCAGGCGAATACCCTCATCCTGACAGGCTCCTTGAACTGGGCCATGATTTCATCGTGGCTCTTTCCCTCCTTGCGCTGGTGGCGGTAGCGGTCCGACCACTTGCGGGCCTGGCTCATCAGCTGGTCAACCACGGCCGAGGGAGTGTCGTTGGAGAAAGGCTTTCTGCTCCTCCAGCGGACTTCCTTGTCGAAGGTCTTCTGCAAATATCCCCCGAGATGCTCCGAGACGGCCTCCTCGGCATACTTCTGCATCTTATAATTAATGGTAGTATAGATGCGCAGTCCGTCTTTGTCGAGGTTGTAGCGGCTTCCGTCGGGTTTGCGGTTCTTGTTGAGCCATCCGTATATACCCTCGTCGGCCCAGCGGAGCGAGTCGGCGCTGAAGTCTTCGGGGGTGGAATATGACGAGCGTTTAGGCTTCTGGGCATTCATAGTGCGCCTGAGCATATCGCGGAAGTAGGGAGCGAGCCCGGTGTTGTGGTCCATCACCTGATAGTTGAGGGTGATGGGAATCTGCTGAATAGAATCCCTTTCGGCCTTGGTGATGTACCCGGCCTTTGCCATCTGCCCTATCACAAAGTTCCTGCGGCCCAGCGACCTGTCGGGGTTGAGGGCAGGATTGTAGCGGGTAGGCTTGTTGATCATCCCCACGAGAGTGGCCGCCTCCTCGACCGAAAGTTCCGATGGCTGTTTGGCAAAGAAAGTCTCCGAGGCTGCCTTGACCCCGTAGGCTCCGCTGCCGAAGAACACCGAATTCAGATACATATCAATGATTTCCTCCTTGGTGTAGTCCCGTTCGAGCTTCACTGCGGTAATCCATTCCTTGAGTTTGGTCCAGACCATCACAACCTTCGACCATCCCGGAATCTTGCTGTTTACCTCCGGGCGGGGGTAGAGGGTCTTTGCCAGCTGCTGGGTAATGGTCGAACCTCCTCCCTGGCTGGAGTCCCGCATCAGCACGGTCTTAACCAGAACCCTCGCGAGTCCCTGCATATCAATGCCGGAGTGCTTGTAGAAGCGGGCATCCTCGGTGGCCACCGCGGCGTGCACCAGATGCTCCGAGAGTTCTTCGTAGCTGACAAAGGTCCTGTTTTCTATATGGAAGGTTGTCAGAATCTCTCCGTCTTCGGCAATAACCTGGGTTGCGAGCTTGCTGTCGGGGTTCTCCAGTTCCTCGAACGAGGGGATGGGTGCAAATGCCCACACGCACAGAATAAGGAGAAAGAGCAGAGCGAAAGGCAGTGTCACCACAAGCCAGAATATCTTGATAATCTTCTTCTTCGTATTTTCGGTCATAAAACTTGGATTGCGAATCAATCCGACAAAATTAATTAAAAATGTTTACATTTGCAGTCGTTCAGGTTTTATTATGAACCCTGCAAAAGTGTGAGTGACTAGGATATGAAGGAAAATCTGGTAATAGTTGAATCCCCGGCCAAGGCCAAGACCATACAGAAGTTTTTGAGCGATGATTATGTTGTGATGCCCAGTTTCGGGCACATAAGGGACCTCCAGGAAAAGAAACTGAGCATAGATGTCAACAACGGTTTCGAGCCCGAGTACGTCATTCCCGCAGACAAGAAGAAAGTCGTCTCAGACCTGAAGAAAGCTGCATCCAAGGCCTCGGTCGTATGGCTGGCTTCCGATGAAGACCGCGAAGGAGAAGCCATAGCCTGGCACCTTTCGCAGACTCTCGGACTCAAGCCCGAGTCCACAAAGCGCATTGCTTTTCACGAAATAACCAAACCTGCAATACTCGACGCAATCAAGAACCCCAGGGATATCGATATGAATCTGGTCAGTGCCCAGCAGGCCCGAAGGATTCTCGACAGGCTTGTGGGATTCGAGATTTCGCCCATACTCTGGCGCAAGATACGCAGGGGTCTCTCTGCCGGAAGGGTGCAGAGCGTTGCACTCAGGCTGGTAGTTGACAGGGAGAAGGAGATAATGGCCTTCAAACCCGAAGCTTACTACAGGGTTGAAGGCTTGTTCCATCCTGCCGGAAGTCCTGCAGGCGTACTTGTCAAGGGTTCTCTCGAAGAGCGCCTTTCAGGCAAAGAGCAGGCCGCAGCCTACCTCGAGGACAGCAAAGATGCCGTCTATACTGTAGATTCGGCCGAAAGCAAGGAAGGAACGCGCATACCTCCCGCACCGTTCACTACATCGACCCTCCAGCAGGAAGCTTCCAGAAGGCTGCATATGTCGGTGTCGCAGACCATGAGAATCGCGCAGTCGCTCTACGAGAGGGGACTCATAACCTATATGCGTACCGACTCCACGAACCTCTCCACCCTTGCCCTCGGTGCAGCAAAGAAGTTCATCAACGACAACTTCGGCGAAGAATACTCCCGTCCCCGTCAGTACAAGACCCGTGCAAAGGGAGCCCAGGAAGCCCACGAGGCCATTCGTCCTACCTATATAGAAAATGCCTTCGTCAGCGGCACTCCCCAGGAGCAGAAACTCTACGACCTTATCTGGAAGAGGACTGTCGCCTCGCAGATGTCCGAGGCCAGGGTCCTGAACACTACCATCAAGCTTGCCTCGTCAAAAAGGCCCGAGAAGTTCCAGCTGCGCGCCTCTCAGATTCTGTTCGACGGCTATCTCAAGCTGTACATAGAATCCCCCGAGGATGAAGCCGAAGGAGATGTGGTTGCCAGTATGCCCGAACTTAAGGTCGGAGACGTGCTCGAGGCCGACAGGATAGACGTTCAGTGCAAGTTCACCCAGCCGCCCTACCGTTACTCCGAGGGTACCCTTGTCAAGAAACTCGAAGAACTCGGAATAGGCCGTCCCGCCACATGGGCCTCGATTATCTCAACCCTTACCACTTCCCGGGGCTATATACTCAAGGGAGACAAGGAAGGCACAAGGGTAGAGGTCGAAAACTTTACTCTTAAGGGTGGAAAGATTCGCAGTTCGGTCAGGACAGAACAGATAGGTGCCGAAAAGGGCAAGCTTATTCCCCAGGAGATAGGAATGATAGTTACCGATTACCTTGTTGAGAACTTCCCCAGGGTATTGAGCTACGACTTCACCGCCTCGGTCGAGGAAGACTTCGACAACATTGCAAGCGGTAAGCTTGTATGGAACGAGCTGATAGCCAGGCTCTACGGCAGGCTGCACTCCAATGTCGAAGCCCAGCTCAGCAACAACGAATACAGCCACGTCTCACGCGAGATAGGAATCGACCCCTCCGACGGGCAGATGATAGTTGCAAAGTTCGGACAGTACGGCCCTTATGTCCAGAAAGGCGAAGGCGATTCGCGCCAGTTTGCCAGCCTTGGCCGCGGCCAGCTAATAGAGAGTCTTACGCTCGAAGAAGCCCTCCAGCTCTTCCAGCTTCCGCGCAACATAGGAATCTGGGAGGGAAATGAGATAATCGCTATGAAGGGCCGGTTCGGCCCCTACCTCAAGTGGGGCGACAAGAACGTGTCCCTGCCCAGGAATGCCGACCCCCTCAAGGTCACTCTCGAAGACTGCGTCAAGGCCATTGAGGATGCGGCCGGAAAGGCAGCCGCCAATACCGAACTCAAGGTATTCGAGGGCAGCGGAATAGCCGTGATGAACGGCCGCTTCGGGCCCTACCTCAAGAAAGACGGATCCAATTACAGGATTCCTGCCGGGAAAGACGCTTCTCAGCTGACCGAGGAGGAATGCATTGCCATCATCGAGAGCAGTACCCCCACAGAGCGTCGCCGGAGCAGACGCTACTCCAAGACCAAATAACCCAAACCTATGACAAACTATAACATTGACAACATCGACAGGAAGATTCTCTCCTTCCTTGTGAACAACGCCCGTATGCCTTTCCTTGAGATTGCGAGGGAATGCGGAGTGTCCGGTGCTGCTATCCACCAGAGAGTAAAGAAGCTTGAAGCCGCCGGAGTCATTACCGGCTCGCGTCTTCTCGTCAAGCCCGAAGCCCTGGGACTGAATGTCTGTGCCTTCATCAATGTGACCCTTTCCGAAGACAACAAGTATCCCGAGGTTATCAGTGCCATAAAGCACATCCCTGAGGTTGTCGAATGTCACTTTGTAACTGGTCGCTGTGCCCTCCTGCTGAAGGTGTACTGCTTCGACAACAACCATCTGATGAACATCATCCTCAACACCATCCAGCGTATCCCCTATGTCCAGACCACGGATACGATACTCTCGCTCGAAGAGTCTTTCGAGCGTCAGGTGTGGGTCAAGGATATGAAGAATCCCGGATTCGTCAGCAGCCTGTAAGAGCCTCAGCCACTGCAAGATCTTCAGGAGTGGTAATCTTGATGTTGTATCTGTCTCCCTCGACCAGGGTGACAGGTATTCTCATTCGTGATACTACCGAAGCATCGTCGGTGAACGACGGGTCGTAGGGGAGTGAATAGGCCTTGCGAATGTCTTCCGACATGAAGCACTGCGGGGTCTGCACGGCCACCAGACGGCTCCGGTCAGGAGAGGGTACATCGGGGTCCAGCGACCTCAGGGTATCGGTGACAGGAGTCGCAGGCACTGCCGCCCTCTCAGTTTCCATAGCCTTTAGCATACGGGCAATGAGTTCACGGCTGCACAGAGGTCTCACCCCGTCGTGAATCATCACGAGTGCTCCGTCCGGGACCTGCTTAAGGGCGTTGCGTACAGAGTGGAAACGTGTGATACCCCCTTTGACTATCCTCTGGGGGCATTCGAAGTTGTGAAGGGTGCACAGATTGTTCCATAAAGGTATGTGTTCAGAGGGCAGAACGCAAATGACATCCATCGAAGGAACAGCCTCGACAAAGCGCTCAACAGTCCTCTGCAGAACAGGAATGCCCCTCAGTTCAAGGAACTGTTTGGGAGTGTCGGACCCCATACGAACCCCCTTTCCCCCGGCTACGAATATGCCGTAAATTTTTCTATCCATACTCCAAAAATAGCCATTTTTTGACTACTTTTGTGAATATTTGAAACGCGAATCCTGAATATGGCATTTTCTTTCTTCAACCAGGAACTGGCAATGGACCTCGGAACGGCCAACACCGTCATCTACAAGAACGGTCAGATAGTGCTGGACGAGCCGAGCATTGTTGCCATAGACAACAATACAGGCAAGTGCATAGCCCTCGGCCAGAAGGCCAAGCTTATGCACGAGAAGGTCAACCCCGGAATCCGCACCATCCGCCCCCTCAGAGACGGTGTCATCGCAGACTTCAACGCTGCCGAACTGATGATACGCGGATTTATCAAACAGGTCAACAACAGGCATAACAGTCTGTTTACTCCCAACCTCAAGATAGTCGTCGGAATCCCCTCAGGCTGTACCGAAGTCGAGATAAGGGCGGTACGCGACTCTACCGAGCACGCCGGCGGACGCGACGTCTATCTCATCTACGAGCCTATGGCATCGGCACTCGGAATAGGGCTTGACGTTGAGGCTCCCCAGGGCAATATGGTGGTTGACATAGGTGGCGGTACCACCGAGATTGCCGTCATTTCACTCGGAGGCCTTGTGGTCCAGGATAGCATACGTACGGCTGGCGATGTATTTACCTCCGACATCCAGTATTACCTGCGTCAGCAGCACAACATCAAGGTGGGTGAAATCACGGCCGAAAAAATCAAGATAGCAGTAGGAGCAGTGCTCCAGGACCTCGACCCTTCCGAAGCTCCCGAGCCTTATGACGTCAAAGGTCCCAACATTATGACAGCACATCCGGTAGCGGCCTCCATCACCTATCAGGAGATAGCCCACTGCCTCGACAAGTCTATTGCCAAGATTGAGACTTCGATCCTGCATGTGCTCGAGCAGACTCCTCCCGAGCTATACTCCGACATTGTGGAAAGGGGAATCTTCCTGGCTGGCGGCGGTGCCCTCCTGAGGGGTCTGGCACGCAGGCTCACCGACAAGGTGAACATACAGTTCCACGTAGCCGAGGATCCTCTCCACGCCGTTGGACGCGGAACCTGCGAGGCTCTCAAGAACACAGACAGTTACTCCTTCCTTATGAGGTAGATGCCCAAAGGACAGAACAGGAAAAAAGGAATCATAAGTGCAGCAATCTTCATCATTCTGGAGGTTGCTGCACTCAATATGCTGTCTTGCACAAACGGGCTCCAGGGCATTTGGGTAAAGAGACTGGTGTACCGGCCTCTGTCAGTGCTTTGGAGGGGTGGAGAGTCGGTGAGGGGGTACTTCCTTCTCAAGGGGCAGAACGAGAGGCTCGCGGCCGAAAACTTCGCCCTTTCGGAACAGCTTCGCAAAGCCGTACAGTCCTCCCAGGCATCAACCCAGTTCCGCAGAGACAATATGCTCCACATTCCTGCCAGAATCGTGAGGATGAGCCGCAACAGCCAGCACAATTACATCATCCTCGACAAGGGGGCCGCCGACGGGGTCGCCCCTTTCTCGGGAGTCATCTCCGACAAGGGAGTTGTGGGTATTATCGATGTTGTGGATGAACACTATTCCTACGGTCTGACCCTGATGAACAGCGCGGTGCAGGTCAGCGCCCGCCTCGGACGCGAAGGACTGGTAGCCCCCCTGTCCTGGGACGGAATGCACAGCGACGGGGCACTTCTCACCAGCGTACCCCTCCACTATGAGGCCTGCCCGGGAGATACCGTATATACGAGCGGTTATTCTTCAATTTTTCCATCAGACATAGCTCTGGGAACGGTACAGTCCTCGGGCACCAACCACGGTGCAATGGGCGAAGTCCGGCTGAAACTCTTTCAGGACTTCTCGCTCCTGAAGTATGTCACAATAGTACGCAACCTCGACAAACAGGTCATTGACAGCCTTTCGGCGCACGGGGAGGGCGCCCTCAAATGAGAAAACCGCAATTCTGGCTCTATTACATCCTTCTTGTAGCTGCTCAGATAGTGATTGCGGCAAGCCTTAACTTCTCGCCCCTGGTCACATTCTGGTACCTCCCTATGCTGGTACTATGCATGCCCATAAGACTTGGAACATCTCTGACCCTTATAATAGCCTTTGTCACAGGTCTTGCAGTCGATTTCCTGTCTCAGGGAGTCCTTGGCCTGACAGCTGCCTCGCTGCTGCCGGTGGCATTCACAAAGAATCTCATCATACGGCTCGTTTTCGGGAGCGAAGTCTTCTCCCGGGGAGAGGATATCTCTGTCCGCAGGCAGGGTATTCCAAAGATGGCAATAGCTATCGTGATGGTTACGGCCATCTTCCTGCTGGTCTTCATAGCTGCAGACGGCGCCGGAACCCGTCCCTTCCTCTTCAATCTCGGACGTTTTTCACTGTCTCTTCTGGCAGGATCCGTGTTCTCACTGATTCTGGTAAGTATCTTTGATCCCGGCGAAAGCAGCAGATGGAAATAAACAGGACAAATAAGCTTCTGATTGGGCTCGCCGTAGTAGTCGTCATCCTGCTCGGAAAGATTTTCTACATTCAGATTCTTACCGGCAAGTACCGCGAGAATGCGATGAACAACTCGATGGTATATGATGTGGTATATCCCCCCAGGGGAGTCATCTATGACCGCAACGGCAATATTCTCGTCGGCAACCGCATATGCTACGACGTGCTCGTAACCCCGCGCGAGGTAGGTCCCTTCGATACCCTCGCACTGGCCGATGCCCTGGATGTTGAGGCCGATTTCATACGCGAGCGTATGGCCTGGTACAAAGCCCACCGCCGGAGCATAGGCTACCGCAGCCAGACCCTTCTGAAGAGGGTCAGCATCGAGCGCTATCTCCGCTTTGCCGAGGTTCAGTACCGCTTTCCCGGCTTTACCGGCAAGGTCAGGACCATACGCGACTACCCCGTCAATGCCGGAGGGAACCTGCTCGGATACGTATCCGAGGTTGATGCCCGCTTCATCGAGAAGCATCCCGACGAATACAAGAGCGGCGACTATGCCGGAAAGACAGGGCTCGAAGCTGCGCGTGAGAAGGACCTTCGCGGAGAAAAGGGCTACCATATCTATCTGCGCGACTCCCGCAACCGAATCCAGAAGCCCTACAAGAACGGTGAAGCCGATGTCGATGCCGTTCCGGGCAAGGACATAGTGACAACCATCGACGCCTCGCTCCAGCAGTACGGCCAGGAGTTGATGGCCGGCAAGAAGGGTAGCGTGATAGCCATTGAGCCTGCTACCGGCGAGATTCTCGCAATGGTGTCCAGCCCCGGAATAGACGTGGACATGCTCTCCGACATAGGAAGTCACTACGGCAAAATCATACGCGACCCCAACAAGCCTATGTTCAACCGCACCGTTCAGGCTTCCTATCCTCCTGGTTCGGTGTTCAAGCTCGTGAACGGACTCATAGGCCTTCAGGAAGGAGTGCTGACCCCGGGCAACCAGTATCCCTGCGAAAAAGGATTCCCCTACGGCAGGGGCCGCAAGCTCGGATGCCACGCCCACGCATCTCCCTTGAACCTCGAGGATGCGATTGCCACCTCCTGCAACGGCTATTTCTGCTACGTCTTTCGCAATATACTCGAAAACCAGGAGGCATATTCCACCACTAAAGAAGCCTTTGACAAGTGGAGGGAGTATGTGCTCAGCTTCGGATTCGGACGCAAGCTCGGGAGCGACTTCCCCTCCGAACTGGGCGGAAACATCCCCACGTCGAACTATTACGACAGAATTTACGGCAAGGGCTCGTGGAAGTTCCAGACCGTAATCTCGCTGTCCATAGGTCAGGGTGAGATAGGTGCGACCCCGCTGCAGATAGCCAATCTTGCAGCAACTGTGGCCAACAGGGGTTATTTCTACATACCACATCTCGTAAAGGACTCTGACAATGTCAAAATCGACCCCAAGTACCACGAAAGGCAGTACACCCTTGTCGATACCACCCAGTTCGAAAAGGTCATAGGAGGAATGTACAAGGCCGTGAACGGCGGAGGCAAGGGCGGAGGAACAGCTTTCGGGGCAGCCATCCCAGGGCTTGAAGTCTGCGGCAAAACCGGAACCGCCCAGAATCCCCACGGCAAAGACAATTCAGTGTTCATATGCTTTGCCCCTAGGGAGAACCCCAGGATAGCGGTTGCAGCCTATCTCGAGAATGCCGGATTCGGAGCTACCTGGGCCTGCCCCATAGCCTCGCTGATGATTGAGAAGTACCTTACAGGCAGCATACGCGAAGAAAGGCTTCCTCTTGAAGACAGGATGAAGAAAACAGTTCTGATAGGAAAGTGATGGAAAACAAAGTCGATAGAGGCCTCGCTCAGATGATAGACTGGAAGCTTGTCATCTGCTATCTTCTGCTCCTTGTCATAGGACTGGCAAACATCTACGCGTCCATCCACTCCGCCGACCCTGAGCCCTTCCTGGCCTGGTCTTCTCGCAGCGGAAAGCAGGTCGTATGGGCCCTGACCTCGCTTGTGCTGGCAACCCTGATACTCTTTGCCATAAAGCCCAAACTCTGGGAAGTGATATCTGTCCCGGCATATCTGACCGTTCTCGTGTTGCTGATTGCGGTCATCTTCCTCGGAGTAGAGGTCAAGGGTTCCCGCTCCTGGTTCGCCTTTGGTCCTGTGCGCTTTCAGCCTGCCGAAATCTCGAAAATATCCACGGCCCTGCTGCTTTCGACCATTATGAGTCGCCAGAACTTCAGGATGTCACGCCTGAAGGATTTTTTGCTCGCTGCTTTTGTAATCGGGGTGCCGATGCTTGTGATAGTGGCAGAGTCCGAGACTGGTTCCGCCCTGGTGTATGTTGGATTCCTGTTTGTACTGTACCGCGAGGGCCTTTCGGGCTGGATACTCTACCTGGTCGGAATGGCAATAGTACTGTTTATACTCTCGCTGGCAACCCCGCTCTGGGTGCCCTTCCTCGTGCTTGTGGCTGCCGTGCTCTTCTTTGTGCTTATGCACCGTTCCTCCATCGGACGAAGCCTTGCAAGAAGACGCAGTATCATACGGCTGTCTCTGGCCGGATTTGCAGTTGGATCTGCCCTGATCTTCTCGACCCAGTTCGTTTTCAACAACATACTCCAGGACCACCAGCGCAAGCGTATCGAGGTCCTTCTCGGGCTCAAGGAAGATCCTTCGGGGGTAGGATACAACGTAACCCAGTCGATGATAGCCATAGGCTCGGGAGGCTTTGCCGGAAAGGGCTACCTCCGCGGAACCCAGACCACCTACGGTTTCGTCCCCGAGCAGAGTACCGACTTCATCTTCTGCACAGTAGGTGAGGAATGGGGTTTCCTCGGATGTGCACTTGTGATTCTGCTCTATGCCTATATGATATACAGGATAATACAGGATGCCGAAAAGAGCCGCGAGGCCTTTACCAGAATCTACGGCTACTGCGTCGCCTCCTGTATATTTATGCATCTGTTCATAAATATAGGAATGACCATTGGACTGATGCCCGTAATCGGCATTCCTCTGCCCTTCCTGTCGTACGGAGGCTCTTCGCTCTGGGCATTCAGCATACTCCTGTTCATCTTCATAGCTCTCAATAAACAGGAAAACAAATACTTTTAGAGCAGTTTCTCCCAAGATTCGAGGAAGACTTCGGGCGAGAGCAGGCTCTCTGCCCTGCGGCGCGATTCTCTTCCGAATGCGGCCCGGGTGGCGGCGCCAAGCGAAGCGAATCTCGCAAGTGCATCAGCGATTGATCGCTCGGACAGAGGGTCGAAAAGCAAACCGTTCTCACCGTCTTTGACAAGGCGTGGATTGTCGCAGACACGGCTGCAAAGCACGGGCAATCCGCTCGCCATAGCCTCGCATACCACATTGGGGAAACCCTCGTAGAGCGAAGGCAGGCACAGGGCGTCGCAATGGCGGTAGATATTTTCGATGTTCTTTTGAGCGGGGTGGAAATGCACTCTCGGGCTATCCTCGGGGGCAGGACCGGCCGAAGCACCATACCAGTCTATCTCCAGATTCTCAGGGGCGAGGGCAGCTGCCCGTATAAAGCGCCGGACATTCTTCTGCTCGGCAATCCTCGCCACCACGGCTATTTTCAGAACCTCTTCCGTGCTGCCCCCTGAATTCCGGTTCTCCTCCTCCGCCGGCCGGAAGCGCTCCAGATCCACAAAATTTGTTATGGTCGCAATCCTCCCCGCAAGTTCGGGGAAACGCCTTCGCAGATTCTCAGTCTGGGTGAAGGAGTTGCACACTATTGCATCGGCCCTTCGGTAAGCGCGGAACTTTGCATTCTGTTCCGGGGTAAAGTTCTGGGTTACGTTGCGTTCAGAGACTATAAGCCTGAAGCGGAGCCAGGGGAAGAACTTCCGCACACGCAGCGCCGAACTGATGGCTCCGTCGAGAAAGGCAATTACAGTGTCGGGGTGGAAACGGCGTATTTCTCTTGCGGTCTTCATCATCCGCATTATCCTCGAAGAGGCATTCAGGCACAGTTCCGGCACCGAAGCCTCGCTCAAGGCATCGGAGTAGAAGTTTTCGCCCTGCATCCAGCAGACCCTTGTCTCGTGACCCCGGCCCGTGAGCATCGATGCCAGTCCGCTGAGCTGCCTTTCGGCCCCTCCGGATCCCATCTCAGTTATTAAGAGGAGTATCTTCATACGCTTTTTTGCTTGTCGGGCAGTTCCAGCCACGAACCGAGCTTGAGGTCCCAGGCGGGCGGCTCGAACGGAACGAATCCGCTCCAGTGGAAGAAGGTCAGCTCCCCGGTATAAATCTTCTCGCCCACTTCGTAGAAGTCCACCCTGAGGAAGGGGAATCCTTCAGAAAGACGGGCTGCGAGCCTCTTCATCTCCTCGAATCCCCGGGGTTTGGGGGGAGGAACTGCGGCATTGGGGTGGCCGTTTATTATGTTCAGATGACGGTAGTCCATATCGAAGAAGTCGAAGCAGGTCTCTTCCTTCGAGGACCTTCCGGTAGCGACGAACATTATTCTGGGTTCTCCGTTGAAACAGAAGAACTTATAGTCTCTGAGCTCTCCGAATTCGTCTTCAAGATAAGGCTCGGCAATGATTCTTGGAACAACTCCCTTGTAGGGCCACTCCCTGTTCTGGAGCCAGTAACTGCGCCCGAGGGCCTTGTCAAGGGTCCTTAATGAGCCCTCCCTGTCGAGGATATCCTTGTCTCGGCATATCACTATCCCTCCGCAGTCGTGTGTGGTCTTGAGCACGAACTGCTCAGGGAGCGAGGCAAAGTCGATGTCGGCGGCCCTGTCCCATATTCCAAGGGTAGGATTCACATATTCAGGTCCTATTCTGTCGGCGATGAAGTTCTTGGCTTCGGCCTTGTCAACCATCGATATCATTTCGGGACGGCGGAAGTAGAGCTTCAGCCACTGCATCTTTTCGTTGAAACTCAGGGCTTTGCGAAGGTGGAGCCGCTTTCCTGTCTTGGCCCGGAACATAAGACGCAGGAAGAGGGCATCGGGCAGAACTGGCGCAAGCCATACCGTAAGGCGGCGGAGCAGAATCCTGAACTTGTCCGAGGCAAGAGCAAGAGTCTTTCTGACCAGGGACCTCTCATATGAAAAGATAGTCAGGGCGGTAAAATACACACAGGCGCACACGGCAACTCCGGCCAGCCCCCAGGCTATGCTGCCGCTGACCTTCTGCATCAGGGTGGCAGCGTAGGCCATAAAGATACAGGCGAATGCTTCGGGGAATATGTTCTCAATCATCTGGATCGGGCGCAGACCTATGAGTTTGAGCATAATGAACATATTAACCACGATGAGTACAAGACGCACCGCCGAACGTGCCCAGTAGAAGGTTGTGAAGTCGCCCCTCACGAACACCAGCAGCACAGGCACGAGGAAGGCCAGATAAATCCACTGGGCCAGAACCGAAAGGGCGGGTTTGCCCTTGGCGCGGAAAACCTCGGAGCAGTAGTGCGACAGGAGTATCATCAGGGCCGACGTTATTCCCCATACTCCGATGAATCCCGAAGCCTCGGCCCACTGCCCTCCGAGCACGATTTCGGTAACAAGATCCTTGTAGAGATAGAGCCCGACTCCCAGGGGGACCATCAGTATGGCCACTGCCTTCTGGAATCGAAGGAAGAGTTCTCTGAGCGACTTGTTGTCGTTCTGCAGGCGCGAGAGGCCCGAGAAGAGAATAGGCGTTGTCGCGGCTGTAATGATTCCGGTGAACTGCCCCACGACGGTCATCGAGGTCTTGTATATCCCGAGCAGATGCTGGTTGAGCATAGCCCCCACGATAAAGATGTCAACATAGTTCGTGAGCCATATCGACACCGATTCCACTATGGTCAGCACACTGAACGACAGCATACTTTTAAGCCTGCCGAAGTCAAAATAGAACCTGGGCTTCCACTTGGAGAATACAGTCAGCAAGACTGCGTTCGACAGGTTTGTGAGAATGGTTCCGGCAACCAGAGCCCAGAAGGAACGAAGAATCAGGGCGAGCGGAATCGTTATCACCAGAGGAATCAGGCTCGCCACCATCCTTACTATGAAGAGCCGCCGGAAGTCGAAGTCGCGTTTGAAGGAAGCCATCTGTATGCTCGAGAACGCGGCAAGTGGAATCGAAACGCAAGCCACGGCTATTCCCATACCCAGGTCGGGGCTTCCAGAGAGGGTGGCGATTGGGTCGCGAAAAATGATTATCAGGCCCCAGAGCAGCATCGACAAAGCGAGGTTTGTCCAGAATGCCACCTGGGTCGATTTCTCTCTGTCGTCGTCTGAGCTGAACTCGTGCTGGATGATGTACTTCTGGAATCCGGCATCGGTGAAGAGTTCGGCAAAGGTGACTACCATCATAATGGTGGCAACGGCCCCGAAGGCATCAGGAGTCAGAAGGCGTGCCAGCACCATCGAAGACACGAAGCCGATGAGTCTCGAAATGACCTCGGTTCCGCCGGACCACTTGGCTGCTGATACTATCTTCCCCTTGAGTTCCATTGATTCTGCTTGGGTTGGTTGGTTTGGGTTTGGGTTTGGTTTGGTTTGGGTTGGTTTGGTTTGGGGCTGGGTTGGTTTGGTTTGGGGCTGGGTTGTTTGGTTTGGATTGCTGGGTTGGTTTTGGGTTTGGGTTTGGTTTGTTTGGGGCTGGGTTGGTTTTGGTTTCAGCCAAGGATTTTTTTATAGGCAGCATCTTCGATGCGTGCTGTCGCATCCCAGCCGAAGCCCCTGCCGTGGAGCTGGTCCTTGGGCTCAAGGAGGAACTCATATATTTTCTGTGCCATCTGGCTTGTGAAGTCCTGCCCGAGGGGAACGGTATTCTCCTCGCCCAGTATCTCCGGGATACCACCGACCCTCGACCCCACCGCATTGCAGCCGCAGTTAAGGGCCTCCATAGTCACCAGGGGCATACCCTCGTTGAGGCTCGGCAGCACCAGCACGTTGATGCAGTTCATCAGTGCAGGCATCTGCTCGGGAGGCTGGTTCCCGAAGAAAACGCAGTTGAGTTTGTTTCTGGAGATGAGTTCCGACCGAACCCTTCCGAACTCCCGCCCCTGGCCGATAACCCAGAAGACGAGAGGTCCTTCATAGAGCGTGCGGACCTTCTCCCAGATGTCAGGAAGTGCCATCGTGTTCTTGACGTGGAAGAAACTTCCGGCATATGCAACCACTTTTGTACCCTGCGAAACTCCGTAACGCTTGCGGAGTTCGGCCTTCTGCTCATCGCTGAAGCGCTTGAACTTCATCGATACACCGTTGTGCAGAACCATCTTGTGCCCAGGGAAGGGCGAAGAGGTTTCCATTAGAGCCTCACTCACATAAAAATTCCATCTGGCATTTGCCGTCAGGCGTGCGGTTTCCTTGCGTACGAGCGAGCTCTTCCATGGGTGGGTATGGATGTCAGATCCGTGCCAGGTAATGGTAAAAGGTATATCCTGACGTTTTGAAACAGCCTCGGCAAGAAGGCCACCCTTGAAGGAGTGGGCTGACACGAGGTCATAACCTTTGAACTTGCGGGCCGTTTTCCTGAGGAAGAGCGAAAAGAACAGAGGCTTGCATTTGAATACTTCCGTAAGTACCCAGTCGATGATTGAGAACCTGTAACTCAGAACTTTGTAGTCAACAGAATCAAAAGTCCTGTGATTAACCGAAGGTTTCTTTGAACTGTGCTTGACCTTGCGCGACAGCACTGTGTCGCGGCACTGTATGCAATATGGGAAGATGTCGTAGCCACCATTGGCCGACAGAGCCCTGATACGGCCGTGGACTGCATTGAACAGACCTTTACGGTCGAAGATGTCGCCCTCGAATACAACTAGAATCTTTTTGTTCACAAATGCAAATTTAGGAATCTTAAAGGGATAAGATGATAATTTTGTAAAAAAATATTGCCAATTCGAGAATTATGCCTATTTTTGCAATCCCCAAACGGAATTTTTGCTAAGGCATTCCAGAACGGGAATTTCGCTAAGGGAATTGAAATGCGGTAGTGGTGAAATGGTAGACACGCTACTTTGAGGGGGTAGTGGGCGTTGGCCTGTGTGAGTTCGAGTCTCACCTACCGCACCAAACACAAACGTCAACTTGTTAAA
>JAQXJU010000040.1 GCA_029009115.1 Bacteroidales bacterium
CATATTCAGATACCTGAAAGAAACGAAGAAATACCTGTAATACGATGAAAATCATCATTGAAGGCGCCGGAGAAGTCGGCTCACATCTTGCAAAGATGCTGCGTTCAGCGGCCAACGAGGTTACGGTGATAGACAACGACAACGAACGTCTGTCACACCTTGCCGCAAGTTCAGACATCGAGGCAATCAACGGAAACCCTTCCTCGATTGGTGTCCTCAAAGATGCCGGAGTCGGCAAGGCAGACCTGTTCATCGCCGTATATCCCCAGTCGGCTCAGGAGATTAACATCGTAGGAGCCCTTCTGGCAAAGCAGCTCGGTGCAAGAAAGGTTCTTGCCAGAGTTAATGACCAGGACTTCCTGACCGCCGAGAACAAGCTGATGTTCAAGGAGATGGGCATCGACCTGATGTTCTATCCCGAAAAAATTGCTGCCGATGAGATTGCCGAACAGCTCAAGCATACCGCTTCGGCCGAGATTATGGAATTCGCTCACGGCCGCCTTCAGATAGCAGTATTCAAGCTCGACGAAAACTCTCCCCTGCTGGACTACAACCTCGGTGAGTTTATCGAAACCATCTCTCCCGAAGAAAGGTCGCAGCTTCGAATAATCGCAATGTCTCGCGATGACAAGACCATCATTCCCAAGCCCGACACCAAGTTCCAGTTCGGAGATATGGTTTATACAATAGCCAAGCGGGAGGTAATCCCGGCTCTGATCGGCTACTTTGGCAAGACAAGTTCAGACATTTCTTCGCTGATGATACTCGGCGGCAACCAGATTGCCAGGATGGTCGCCCGGAGCCTGTCGAAGACCCTGTCCGACATCAAGATTATCGACATCAGCAAGGAAAGATGTCTTGAACTGACCGAGGCTCTGCCCGACAACATCTCAATCATCAATGGAGACGGACGCAACTCCGACTTTCTCTACGAAGAATCGATTCGCAACTACGACGCCTTCCTTGCCCTTACAGGAAGCGACGAGACCAATGTTCTGGCCTGTGTGGTTGCCAAGAAGTTCGGCGTACAAAGGACCATTGCCGAAGTCGAAAACATTGAGTATATGAGACTTGCTGAGGAGATGGGGGTCGATACCGTCATCAACAAGAAACTTATCACTGCCGGGCGTATCTACAAGTTCACCCTCTCGGGCAAGGCCCGTTTCGTAAAGTATATGAGCGGGACCAATGCTGAAGTGATGGAATATACCGTAGCTCCTGAAAGCCTGATAACCAAGGCTCCGCTCAAAGACCTGCTTTTCCCCAAGAATGCAATCATCGGCGGAGTCATCAGGGGCAACGAGTCATTCATCGCTGTCGGCGATACCGTCATCCAGCCCTACGACAGGGTTGCGGTATTCGCTCTGCCCGAATCCCTCAAGGAAGTGGACCGCTTCTTCCGTTAGTCTGACACTTTGTCAGCAATAATCTTCTGGCAGGCCTTTTGCGGATAGTCGCTGCGGCCAATCCAGCGGCAGAGCTCTGCCCGCTGCTGTGAAGCTGAAACAAGAACAGAACAAAAGGATATTTGAAGTATGAAGAATAACAAGACACAACAGACAATGAATCAGGAAACCAAGGACAGCGAAGCCAAGGACAAGGCCGAAATGCCTGAAAGCGCCAAGACCGAAAGCGACAAGACTGAGAGCAGCAAGAATAAGGCTGACAGTTCCAAGGGAAAATCCCAGAGCTCAGCCGAAAAGGCCCAGGCCGCTAAAGAAAGCGAAATCGCGCAGCTTCGCGGGCAACTCGAGAAGGAGCATAACGACTATCTCAGGCTGATGGCCGAATTCGAGACCTTCCGCCGCCGCTCAGCCGAGGAGAGGCTCAACCTGATTTCGTCTGCCTCGGCAGAGACCATCAAGGGGCTGCTTCCTGTTCTGGACGACTGCGAAAGGGCTCTTGAGCTGCTCGACAAATCCGGAGACGAGGCCGCCAAAGAAGGTACAAACCTGATATTCACAAAGTTACTCGGATATCTCAAGACCAAGGGTCTGGCAGTTATCGAAGCCAAGGGCAGCGATTTCGACACCGACTTCCACGAAGCTGTCACCCAGTTCCCTGCTCCGGACGAATCGCTGAAGGGCAAGGTGATAGACGTGGTACAGACAGGATACACCCTTTCCGGCAAGGTCCTGCGCTATGCCAAGGTTGTGGTAGGTGTCTAATACCGCTGAATTGACCGAAAAGACAGGAGGCACGAAAAAACTATGGCAGAAAAGAGAGATTACTACGAGGTGCTGGGGCTCCAGAAAGGGGCCTCAGCCGATGATATAAAAGGAGCCTACAGAAAGGCTGCAATGAAGTGGCATCCAGACCGCTGGGTCAGCGGAACCGATGCCGAGAAAAAGAACGCCGAGGAAAAGTTCAAGGAGGCATCCGAGGCCTATTCGGTCTTGTCCGATCCTGACAAGAAGGCCAAGTACGACCAGTTCGGCTTTGCAGGGGTTGACGGTGCTGCCGGTCCCGACTTCAGCCAGGGATTCGGCAACCTCAATGACATCCTCAACAACCTCTTCGGAGGAGGATTCAGCTTCGGAGGAGGCTCGGGCGGATTCGACTTCGGCAGCGCCTTCGGATTCGGAGGGGGCTCCAGCTCACAGGGGGCACGCACAATGCGCGGTCGGGACATCCGCACCAGGGTCCGTCTTACCCTCGAAGAGATTCTGAAGGGATGCGAGAAAGAAGTCTCGCTCGAGAGGAACCGTCCCTGCCCCGAATGCAACGGTCAGGGTACCCGCAATTCTTCCGACATCAAGACCTGCCCGACCTGCAACGGCCGCGGTCAGGTTCAGCACGTATCGAATTCCCTGTTCGGGCGTACGGTCACTTACGGCACCTGCCCGCAGTGTAACGGCGAGGGCAAGGTCATCAGCAATCCCTGCAAGAGCTGCTCCGGAAGCGGACTCGTACGCAAGCGTGAGAATGTTCGCGTGAGGATACCCGCCGGAGTCGAGAACGGGATGCAGCTCACCCTTCGCGGCGAAGGTCACGGCGCACCCCGGGGAGGTGTCAACGGCGATCTGCTGGTGATAATCGAGGAACAGGCCCACCCCCTGCTCAAACGCGATTCGCAGAACATCTTCTATACCCACACCATCTCAGTTGCCGATGCCATACTCGGATGCGAGATAAACGTACCTGCTCTCGACGGCCCGACCAAACTAAAAATCGAGCCGGGAACGCAGTCCGGCACGGTCGTCAAGCTCAGGGGCAAGGGTATGCCTTCGGTCAACAGCTACAGTTCTGCACGTGGGGATATGTTCGTAAAGATTCTCGTCTGGATTCCCCGCAAGCTTTCGCGCAAGGACAAGGAAGCCATCGAGAGCATACGCGACAATGTCAAGCCCGATCCCAACCGCGAAGACAAGGCCCTCTTTGAAAAGGAAAGCCAGTACTTTTAGGAACGGGGAAGGTCAGTAAGCAGGAACAGGAGGGTTGGTAAACAGGAACAGGAAGGACGCCCGCCCGTTGTTCAGAAGTGAGACTGAAGAAAAATTGCGAAAAAAGTCAAAAAACATTTGACATCTAAAAAACATTTTATACCTTTGCAGTCCACTTCAGCAGCCTCTCTTTGAACGGTTCAATGACGCTGCGACGAAAAGTAAAAAGACATTATGGATTTTATCAAGCTTGTAGAAGAGTCTTTCGCTAACGAGAAAGTCGCGAGCTATCCTTCATTCAAGGCCGGTGATACCATCACAGTCACCTACCGCATCAAGGAAGGAGACAAGGACAGACTCCAGAAATTCAAGGGTGTAGTTATCCAGAAGAGCGGTGCAACACCCCACACTAAGACCTTCACCGTCCGCAAGGTATCTGGCGGTATCGGAGTTGAGAGGATTTTCCCCATCGAATCTCCCTTCATTGATTCGATTGAAGTCAACAAGGTCGGTAAAGTACGCAGGGCACGCATCTTCTACCTCCGCAACCTGTCAGGTAAGAAGGCCAGAATCAAGGAGGCTACCCGCGCAAAAGTTGCTGAATAAGCATTGCTTCTACTCAGGTCCACGGACCTGAGACATAAATGGCTCCATAGCTCAATTGAATAGAGCATTTGACTACGGATCAAAAGGTTACAGGTTTGAGTCCTGTTGGAGTCACT
>JAQXJU010000041.1 GCA_029009115.1 Bacteroidales bacterium
CAGCATCTGACAAAGACTGAGACTCCTGAGGCGCGCAGGAAAACGCCATCACAAGAATGGCAAGAAGAAATACTGTACGTTTCATAAAATCATAATTTAGTCGGCGAAATTCACCAAATCTTTTGAAAGATTCAAATTTTCGGCAAAGAATGATGGCGAGATATTATTTCAGGCAAATTTGAAGTATTGACAATCCGCAAAACTGTCGATACAAACAACATGGCACAAACGTTTCACGGACGGTCCAGTTCGATTAACGTCTGATCATTCGGCTAATCGTGCCCATAAGCAGTTTATGAACAAAAAATTCACATCATCCTTTGCAAATCCAAATAAAATATCTATATTTGCAATCCTGTTCCAAAAACAGGCCCACAAACCTTGGAGAGGTGGTAGAGTGGTCGATTACGGCAGTCTTGAAAACTGTTGAGCTGAAAGGCTCCGGGGGTTCGAATCCCTCCCTCTCCGCAAAGTATTGACTATCAAGGAGTTAGCATCGCATAAGCGATGCTGGTTTCGTTTCTGGGCAGCCCCGACGAAAGCTCGCTTTCGGAAGGGGTTGGACAGAAACGAAATAGCGGCCTCCAGCCGCGTGACTCCTGATAATCATTGCTTTGCAACGCCCCGCCGCAGGCGGGGAGGGACGTCGGAGCGCCTCCGGCGCGACGAAATCCCGGAGAGCAAAGCAATTTGAAGCCCAGCGCTTTTCGCTGGGCTTTTTTCGTGCAAGGCGTCAGGCCCTGTCTTCTTTCAGACCCCAGAGCGAGAATACCAGCACTGAGCCCACTGCCGCGAGGCCTCCCATTGTGATGAAAATCCAACTCCAACCTCCGAACTTGTCGGCAAGCGCTCCGAATCCCACCCCGGTGATGATGGTGCTCAGATAGCTCATAAAACCAATGAGTCCAACGGCCGAAGATGCTGCTTTCTTGGTCGCAATCTTGGCTGCCGTCACTCCCAGAAGGGACTGGGGACCGTAAATCAGGAATCCGGCCAGAGCCAGGATAATCAGGAACATATACGGCATCCCGGCATCCTGTATGAAATGCAGCACAATAAGGCATACTGCAACCAGTATCATCTCTATGGCACAAACCCTCTGGCACTTGCTCTTGAAGAATTTGTCGGAGATGTAGCCCGCGCACAGCATTCCGGCGCAACCGGCCACTTCGAAGATTGCCACGGTCCATCCGGTCAGCTCCTTGCTCAGACCCATATCCGCGAGCATCGACGGGCCCCAGTCCAGAATAGCAAACCTTACGACATACACAAACAGGTCTGTCATGGCCAGCACCCAGATGACAGGGTTCATAAACACCCTTTTCATAAGGAACTTCCTGAACTTTGCGGGGTCTTTCTGTTCATTGTCGTCGATTTCGCCCTCTACCTTCGGAAGTTCAGGAAGACCTACAGACTTTGGAGTATCCCTAAGGGTGATAATCGTAAACAGGATTCCCACAGTGGCTATTGCCGCCGGCACCCAGAAACAGAGCCTCCAGTCGGTCAGATAGCCGCAGATAATTGCAACCACAAACGCGCCAACCGAATGAGAAGTACTCCACAGGCTCATTTTCGTAGCCAGTTCCCTTGGCGGAACCCAGTTTACCATCAGATGGTTGCACGGAGCAAAGCCGCAGCCTTGGAATATCTGGTTGATGATGTACAGGATCCCCATTATCACAACCATCCCCCGTACGAAGGGGGCTCCCTCGGAAGTGCCGGTCAGTGCTATGCTGAACTTGTCGGCAAAGCCGAACAGAATACTTGTCAGAACACAGACTGCCAGTCCCGCCGCAAGGTGCCAGCGGGCATTTGTCCTGTCTGCCAGAATCCCGTTCACAAACTTCGAAACGCCGTAAATCAGCCCTCCGAGAGTCAGAATCATCCCGAAGCTGGCATTCGTGATTCCGTATTCCTGATTAAGAAGAGGAATGGCAAAGGAAAAGTTCTTGCGAACGAAGTAAAACATTGCATAGGACAGCATCGAGCAGATGATGACTCTCCATTGCCATCTCTTGAACCTTTTATCGGTCTGCATAGGCTGAATTTATCTCAGGTGTTCGAAAGTGAAGGCTTCCCAGGGCATATCGGCGTCGGCCTTGCCGTGATCGAGGATATCCACGATGTGCATCAGCAGAGGGAAGTCCTTCAGGTCAACCATTCCCAGCTCGGCCTTGCGGCGTATAGCCTGTCCCATCACCCTGGTAATCACAAGACTCTCGAGGGTAATCCCGGCAAGTGCCTCTGTAACCTGGTCATAATCAAGCCCCTTTCCCATCAGCACTCCGCATCTGCGGGTACGGCCGCTGAAGATGGTAACGTACAGGTCGCCGAGACCTATGCATTCCGATTCGAAGGTGCCTCCCTGCATCAGCATAAGTGCGTGGGTCTCCCTGACAGCCTGAGTGAAGGTTCCGGCCTGGGAGTTGTAGTGCTGGGGCTCGTCCTCCCCGTGCCAGCGTATGTTCAGGCCGACTGCCAGTGTGACCGCCATCGCATAGGCGTTCTTTAGGGCTACGGCGCTCTCGAGCCCTATCACGTCGTTAGTCAGTGAGATATGGTAGTAGGGACGTGCCATAGCCTCCTTCATCATCCTGAGAGCACTGTTGTCCCTGCCGCAGAAGCCAACCTCGCTAGGATCCATAAAGACGAGTTCATACGAAGTGCAGGGGCCTCCGATTGCGCATATTGTCCGGTTGATGCCGCGTTTGGCCAGCTCGCTCTCCCAATATCCCGGATACGAAAGCAGAGTCCCGTCCCCGGTCGCGCGCAGACCCTTGGTCACTGACAGCACCGGCATCGACGGGTCCAGTTGCATAAGAATCTCCTCGAGGAACCAGTCAACTCCGAATGAAGAAACGCCTCCGATGACGAAGTCCGAGCCTTTGACCACTTCTTTCCATTCCTTGAAATAGTGGAACTGAACGTTCTCGGGGAAGGGTCGGCAGAATTTTTCGTGTTTGCCAGTACGGATGTAGGAGTCAATGATTTCGTCGTCCAGGCAGGTCCCTACTATGTGAACCTCGTGCCCGTTTTCAGCCGCAGGAAAGGCCAGTGCAGAGCCCATCATTCCGGCTCCAATGATTGTGATTTTCCGTTTCATAAGTATGCTTTCATATTGAACTTTAAATTGGGTGTACGTGCACGCACTTTGCAAAGATTCATATATTATTTTACAAATACAAATGATTTTTTATTTTTGTATGATTATCTATTGAAATGAAACAGATTAGCAATTCTGCTCCCACAATCTTCGATGTTGCTCGACTCGCAGGAGTCTCGCGTGGGACAGTTGACAGGGTGCTTTATGACAGGGGGCGCGTGTCGCAGAAAACCAAAGACAAAGTCCGTAAGGTGATTTCTGAACTCGGATATTCTCCCAATCAGAATGCCTCTTCTCTTGCCAACAGAAAAGAATACCGATTCGCCTGCCTGATACCCCAGTTCAGCAAGGATGATTACTGGGAAGAGATTTACAACGGTTTCATTGAGGGAACCGAGTCCGTGAGGCTTGCCTCGGTCTGTCTGGATATGTACCTTTACGACCAGACCGACGTTGACTCTTTCAACTCTGCCTGCTCCCAGATTCTTGCCGGAGAGCCTGCCGGGGTCATTATGAATGCCGTTTTCAAGGATGCGGTGACCGACTTCGCTCATATGCTTGGCGCCAGGGGAATTCCTTATGCTTTCATAGACAACAAAGTCGATGACCTTGATTACCTTCTCTACTACGGAGTGAACCCTTACAAGAGTGGCGAACTCGGTGCATTCCTTCTAACCAACAGGCAGGATGTCAGGGAGATAGCCCTGATTCGACTCATACGTGACTCAAGACACAAGGCTGACCCTAATGCTGCACGTCGTCACGGATTCATAGACTATATCGAAGAGAATCTTCCGGATTGCGTTATCCACACGGTTTTTATCCAGCCCGACGACCCTGCCGGGATTATGGCTACCCTCGAATGCTTTTTCTCGCAGCACCCCGACGTCAGGCATATCGCTATGACCAATTCTCGCATCTGGCTCCTTGACGATTTTCTTGAAAAGCACCCCGACAGCAGGCGAACGGTAGTAGGTTTTGACGACCTGAAAAAGAATCTCGAGAGTCTCAGGCGCCGCAATGTAGAGTTTCTGGTGACCCGGCATATCTCACGGCAGTCGTATCAGGCAATAAGCGAATTCGCCGAGTGCGTAATCAAAGGCATCAGGCCAGCCCGCCGCAACAATTACGTTCATATGGACATACTCCACCGGCGTAATCTCGACGACTATTAGAATGCTTTTGAGGGTGGCCGCAAGTCATCAGGCCCGCCAGCCACCCTCTTCTTCTTGTCAGAACAGATACCCCAGTCCGATGTACAGACCGCCTGTGCCGTCCTGGCCCTTGAGGGGATTGCCGTCGGAGTAGAACCTGCTCACGGGAATACCGTAGTCAACCGCGATGATGAAGTTCTCGTTCATTATGAAGCGGAATCCGCCACCCACGGTGATGTGAGGCCTGTCGCTTCCTTCCTTTACGACAATGTCATACAACTGCTTTGTTGCCAGCCCCTCGGCATTGATGGGATTGTAGGAGGTGTCCATTCCACGAAATGCCATTGCACCGTCGCTGAAAAGGTTCAGCCCCAGGGCTATGTTCTGGTTGAACATCTGCTTCTGGAAGAACCTCCAGCGGAGTTCGGCATTATATACTCCTGTGTCAAGACCCACGATGCGTCCGCGGGTGATTCCCCTTACCGTCTTTGAACCTCCCATACCTTCAACGTCGTTGTCAACGCCGATTACGGTCATATAGGGCATCAGGTACCAGGGCAGGCTGTTTCCGAAAGTTCCCTCCCAGTTGAGCCTGTACGTAAAGGTCAACTTGTCGTTGTCAATGATGGGGAAGTACTGCCTCCAGGTCAGGGAGTAGCGGTAACTGTCCGACGAACTGCCCAGCCACTTCGGAGCAAGATTCACGTGCGCGTCGGCCCAGATTCCACGGGTCGGAGCTCCCTCCTTGTCGCGGGTGTCATACTCGATGCCGGCACGGATGCAGCTGTACAGACCTCCGTTCTTCTCGCTCTCGGGAATTATGCCCCAGGAGGTATAATAGTCGAGCAAAGTCCTGTCATAGACATACTTGGCGGCATCTTTCTTGCCCTTGTTGAGGCTGGCGAAATCGACTGTTCCCATATCGAAGTTCGTGAGGTGGTAGCCAAGCATCCAGTGAAGTCCCGGAGCTATTTCTCCGATAAAGTCGGCCCTGGTCATCAGCATATTCCTCTTTACCTTGTAGAAGGGGTTGAAGTAGGGGAGATTGTCCTCGGAGAAGCCGTTCAGCAGTATCTCGGGATGAGCAGCTGCTCCGAAGGGGAAATAAAATCCTCCGGTCCTGTCGAAATTCGACCCGTATCCGTTGAATCCGCAGAAGTCGAACGCCGAGTCGGACATATACTTCAGATTGGCGCAGAACCTGATTCCGGGCGCAATCTCAACCTTGTCATACATCACGTTCAGAACCTTGGAACCCTTGGTATATGCCGAGATTTCGAAATACCACTTCGACTTGTACATAGGATAGGAACTTCCGTCGCCGTAGTTGTAGAGTTGCAGCAGGCCGCCGTACTGGAAGCCCTTGTCGGCATCGTATGATACTGCGGGCAGGGGACCGAAACTGTATCCGGTCTTTACAATCTGTCCGTTGTCTTTGGCTTGGGCGGCAAGAGTTGCGCAGAGGACCAGCGCAGCCGCGATGACAGTTTTCTTCATAGATTTTCGGTTTTGACTTTGTTGAGGAAACTTCCGACTCGGGATAGATACTCGTCGGGGTGGTCGCGATACGAGCGTGCGTGCTCCGAGCCCGGGGCAACCCACATCTCCTTATATCCGGCAGTAGCATTGTGATTATCGTACACGTGGGAGGTAGGAACGTAGTCGTCGTTCCCGCCGTGGATGAAGAGCATAGGACGGGTGTTCTTCTTCAGCTGGTTGACCGAGGAGGCCTCCTTGAACGACCAGCCGTACTTCTTCTTGCAGACCGAGCTGGCACTGTGCAGGACGGGGAAGGCCGGCAGGTGGAATTCGGATTTGAGGTTGTGCTTGTACTGCTCCCAGACCGAGGAATAGCCGCAGTCTTCCACAAAGGCCCGGACGTATTCAGGGAGGGGGTCGCCCGAGGTCATCATTACGGTGGCGGCACCCATAGACACTCCGTGAAGGACGGTAAAGTCATCTTTGAAGATGCTGTGGGCTACGGGGATGCACTTTTCGACATCGAAGCGGTCGAACCAGCCCATCTGGACGTGGTCGCCGTCGCTGAGCCCGTGGTAGTAAAGGTCAGGGACGAACACGTTGAAGTTCAGCATATCTCTGTACATCCGAACGATACACATATAGCTGAGATGGTTGTCGGAGTAACCGTGAACGACTACCGCCGTACCGGCGGCCTCCGAAGGCCTGGCGGCAGGGGCGAAGACTGCGTGGATGTTATGCTCGCCAAAGGCAAGGACTGTGTCGCGGAAAACCCCCGATTCGTGCAGCGAATCATACCACTGCTGTACTCCGGGGTATCTCTCGTCATTGATTGAACGAGCCTTTTCGATGCTCTTGGGCTCGGGCTTAAGTGCGTAGTTGCACATATACTTGCCGACAAAGCAGCTGCTCAGTGATGCTGCCACGACAACTAGCGACAGAGAGCGCAGAATGGCTTTGAAACATCTCATAGTCATTATATGTTTGTCGCGACAAATATACGAAAAGAATCGTTCCTGCATCTCTGCGCGAAACGATTCTTGAAGGAGGTGGGCGCAGACGGATTCGAACCGCCGACCCTCTGCTTGTAAGGCAGATGCTCTAAACCAACTGAGCTATGCGCCCTCGAAAGGATTGCAAAGTTATATTTTTTGTATGAAGATGCCAAACTTTTTTACTATTTTTGCTTGATTTTCTTTTATACGCTTGATTGTGAAGAATTTTTGGAAGAGTCTTGCGATTTTGGCCTGTTCGCTGGTGGCCTTTTGTTCCTGCGACGATGTTGAAGGAATCGATTTTGATGATGCTCAGGTGTATGGCGCCGAGAGTGCTTATGCATACTACTATGGATCTTCTGAGGTTGAAGGCTGTGTTCTGTACGGACTTTCGCTCTTTGTGGGAGATGTCACAGAGAAGTATGAGATTGCAGACAGGGGAGTGGAACTCTACCTCGAGTTGCTTTGCCCTGAAAGCGCTGCCCAAGCGCCTTCTTCAGGAGAGTACAAGCCTGCGCTTTCAACATCCATCGATGATTATTCGCATACTTTCGCCCTCGGTACCATTCAGGAAGGTGTGATATATGGTTCATATCTTGCGAACCGCAAGGGAGATGTATCCGAAATTGAGTACGAGCCAGTGTTAGGTGGCAGTCTCGAAATCAGGCGCAAGGGCAATTCCTACGAGATTAAGGCTTCTGTCGTGGCCGGCCAGGATCCTGTGGTGTTCGAGTTTGATGGAGATTGTCCCGTGATTGACTGCTCCTCTTCGTCCGAAGGCGACGGTGGCAACGGTGGCGAGTCCGAGATTCCTACTGGCGAGAACTTCTCATTCTCGAACTACACAAAGGGCAAGCTCGATTACTACGGTAAGGAAGACGGCTACTACTGCTGGGGTATGTATCTTGGTGACAACAACATAAATCTTGAAGACCTTTCTGGTTCAGGTCATCTTGCAATGGCCCTTCTGTACACCAGTTCAAGTTCCAAGACAGCCCTGCCTGCCGGTACATATACTGTTTCCTCTACCATAGGAGATATGGTTGCCAAACCTATTTACCAGGATTCCGAAGGGTATTACAGAGGTACAATGTATCTTAATGACGATATGATTCTGGTAGGTGCCACATCGGGCACTATCAAGGTCAGCAAGTCCGGAAGCAACTACACAGTTGAGATGGACCTTGTTGACGGCGATTATAACAATACTTACAAGGGCTCTTACACCGGGCCTCTGAATATATTTGACAGTTCCAGCCGCAAGGCTGTTGCAAGGCACGCGCACGATCGGAGGACTTCTCTGGCAAAGGTCAGAGGAGGTCAGTCCAGGTAGTACGTGCCGCTGATTCTGACTGGGGATGTTTTGGTTTTGACAGCATCGATGTCGGGAGGTAAGCACGCCGTGAGTCGGAAGCCCTCACGTAAATCTCAGTTTCCAAAAATTCAGTTGCCAACAACAACTATGCACTCGCTGCTTAATTTGCTCAGCAAATTGACTTAATCCCGGTCGCCAAGGCTGCGGCCCGGACGAGTATCCCGCCTGGCTTTCTGCCTGTTATGTCAGGTATATGGGGTATCATTCAAACAGACTGCACGCAGAGACTCCTCTACACTGCGCCAAGACTCAGAGGATAAGTTACGGTCAGCCCGTCTTCCGGCATTCCGTTGCTGACAACCAAAGGATGACTAAGCGTGTAGAAAGCTTTCTGGTGCGTTGTTTGGACGGCGGTTCGAGTCCGCCCATCTCCACTGACAAGAAAAAGGCTTCCAGCTATGCTGGAGGCCTTTTTCTTGTCAGTGGAGATACGCGCTTGCGGGGCAAGCGCTTCTCCTTCTCAACCCCAGTCAGCTTCGCTGACAGCCCCTTTCAGGGGCATGCGGCCTGCGCCTTCGGCTCCGGCCGGTGGCTTCGCTGCATCGACTTCCTTGCGGAAGTCTCGCTCCCGCTCGCCACGGCGGCTGACGCCGCCTTCGGGCTTCGCCCTCTAATCGTACCCCATTTTACACCTCATTTTGCGGGAGATTTAGGACTCGAACTTGAGTGAATTTGTGTGGAATTAATTACCAGTTTACCCGAAAGATGGAGTAAGTAGATGAAACAAATATTCAAAAGTCTGGACACTAGTGTCCAAAGATAAATTTGTTAGTTCTTTGTAATATGTTGTTTGACAATCGGTTATAGGTAAATTATCGCGTGTCGATTTGAATTGCTTCCGTAAATTCGCTTCCTGAAAACAACACAGAGAGCATCCTAGATAGTTATACTCGAAGAAGTCAAAATATCTTTAGATTATCGTTTTGCACAAATGGGAATTCCTGTGTCCCCATAAATGAGTACAACCTACTCTGCGGGAAGAGAAGACCGGCTGCAGACTTCTTGATTTTGAAGCTAACAGCATCGCCTCCCTTTTT